>URTG01000040.1 GCA_900550705.1 uncultured Eubacteriales bacterium
GTCATTTGTTTATCCATGGCTTTATTATATCACACTTGGCGGTATCTGGCACTCTTTTCTGTGCGGTATTGCCCTAAATACACAGCAAGCATAACATACTACTTGGCAATCTGCAAGTATAAGGAGGCACATAATATGGATAGCACACCTATCACCTGCAAAACCATGAGAGTCGACGAGTGCGCCGCAATACTGGGAATCGGCCGCAGCGCCATGTACCAGATGGTGCGCCAAGCCTGTATTTCCGGGGTACCTTTCGCAGCCGTCCACCTGGGCGGCAACTATCTGGTGTCGCGCAAGTCATTCAACGATTTCTGCACGGCAAATGGCCTTTGAAGGTAGATAAAATGGCATCAATTACCAAAAAGCACCGTAAAAGCGGTGACAGGTACTACATAACCTACCGTACCAGGGACGCAGAAGGCAAAGCCAAGCAGCACTGGCTGCCGTGCGAGGACCGCCGTGAGGCCTATTATCTGCTGGATGATGTCTCGGCAGCGGAGCAGGCCAACCGGCAATATGTCCGCCCGCAGGCGTATAATCCGGCTGCGGGCACCCCGATTATGACTGGGCAGATGACGATCCGTGAACTGTTGGGACGATACATTGACTTGGGCCGCCAGCACTGGAGCCCAAACACACTGGGTAACGCACGCCATATCTGTGCGGACTACATCGTCCCATACATCGGAGACGTGCCTGTAGCGGCTGTCACGCCCATGATGCTGCAAGACTATTACAATGACCTGCCCCGGCACAAGGCTGTCCAAGGCAACCACAAGCGTGATCCAGGCAATGTCTCAGCCCGCACGGTCCGTGAAGTACATAAGCTGCTGCGCCCAGCGCTGGACAAGGCTGTGATATGGGGAGAGTTACCCAGCAACCCCACGCTGCCGCTCCAACTGCCAAAAGAGGAGAAAAAAGCTCGTGAACAGTGGTCGGAGGCGGAGGTTGTTGCGGCGCTCAACCTGTGCGACGACCCGCAGCTGCGGGCCGCCATTGCAGTGCAGTTTGCAGGGACTACCCGCTCGGGCGAACTGTTGGGACTGACTTGGGATTGCGTGGATATTTCAGATCCCAGCCATGCTGCAATCCGAATTGAAAAGTCCTTGGAACGAGTCAAACGGCAGGATATGATTGATACGGGAGGCCGAGGGATCATGCTGGAATTTCCGCCTGTCTTAGGCGGTAAACATAATACTACTGTGCGTCTGCTTAAAATCCCCAAAAACAGAAGCAGCATACGTAAGGTATACCTGTCCCAGACCGCAGCAATGCTCCTGAGGGAGCTACGGAAAGTGCAAAATGCCGAAAAAGAGATATGTGGAGACAGCTATCATGGCTACAATCTCGTTTTCTGCCAACCGAACGGAGAGCCGTTGGAACAAAATTATCTGTCCAAGCATTTCAAAAAATTTTTAGCGGCTCATGATTTGCGTGTGGTAGATTTTTATTCTCTCCGGCACTCCGGTGCCACGGCCAAACTCCGCGGGACCAAAAATTTGAAAGCGGTCCAGGGTGACATGGGCCACGCCAGCCCCGAGATGCTGACCAAGGTATATGCCGCAATTGTCGACGAGGACCGTGTGCATAATGCCGATGTCATCGAGTCGGCAGTACTCTCTCAGGTTCACCGCAAAAAGTAGAATTTGAACGGTAAATGATGTGGTGGAAAATCTGGAACGCATAAGCGTGTTAGCGTACGTATTAGCGTTTTAGGCCGATAGATACGCCCGGAATAGCAGTCTGTTAGCAACTTGCAGTGTGGTCAGCTTGCTGATTGAGAGTCTGATTACGGCAAGCCGTTAGATTCTCGCTAACAGATAAAAATGAAAAAAGTGGTGGAATCCAAATAAAACAATCGGATTTCACCACTTTGGCACCCCAAACTGGATTCGAACCAGCGGCCTACCGCTTAGGAGGCGGTCGCTCTATCCATCTGAGCTATTGGGGCTACTAGAAAAAATTGAAGGTGAGGCATATGCTCGGGCTCATGTTTAGGAGGCTCGCGCTCTATCCCGCTGAGCAACTGACACATAGGCAAGCTCTATTTTATCCCAACTTAGGGATTCCTGTCAACTGATTTCCGAAAAAAGAGGGGTTCCGTGCTTTTCGGCTTGCATTTCCCGGCAGGATTCTTTATAATAGAATCATCAGAGCAGAGGAAAACGCCGGGCAGAGCGGTCCGGCGGTGCTTTAATTTTGGAGGGAATGGAACATGATCGCAATCGCATCGGACCACGGAGGATACCAGCTGAAGGAGCACATCAAGGCCTATCTGGCCGCCAAGGGAATCACCTGCCAGGACTTTGGCACGGACAGCATGGACAGCTGCGACTACCCGGTGTTTGCCAAGCCTGCGGCCCAGGCGGTGGCCTCCGGCGCGTGTGAAAAGGGCATCGTGATCTGCACCACCGGCATCGGGATGTCTATCGCCGCCAACAAGGTGAAGGGCATTCGCTGCGCCCTGTGCGGCGACCCCTTCTCCGCAGAAATGACCCGGCGGCACAACAACGCCAATATGCTGGCCCTGGGTGCCGGCATTGTGGGCGGTACCCTGGCGGAGCGCATTGTAGACGTGTTCCTGAATGCCGAGTTTGAAGGCGGCCGCCACGCCCGTCGGGTGGGTCTGGTCATGGAGCTGGAGAACGACTGAGCTTCATACAGGCCCGGGCCTGCTGCCAAAGGAAGCGTCCCGGCCAAAACAGAGCTCAAGCAATCAAAGGGTTAGCGAGAACCGCCAGAAGGCGGTTCTCGCTAACTTTTTTCGCTGGTTTGCGGCGCACCCGGTTTCGACACGCTGCAATTACTTCTTTTCCTCCGGGTCCTCGCTGCTCCAGACGCCCTTGCCTGCGGCGGCCAGGCCGGCCAGACCCTGAATCTCGCTGGGGATGATGATTTTGGTGGCCTTGCCGTCGGCTGCGGCGGTGAAGGCCTCCAGGGCCTTGATCTTAATCACGCCGTCGCCGGGCTGGGCCTCGTTGATGAGCTTGATGGCGTCGGCGGTGGCCTGCTGGACCTTCATAATGGCCTCCGCCTGGGCCTCGGCCTCCAGGATCTTGGCCTGCTTAGCGCCCTCGGCCTGGAGGATGGCGGCCTGCTTGGCGGCGTCGGCCTTCAGAATGGCGGACTGCTTCTCGCCCTCGGCCACCAGGATCTGAGACTGCTTCTGTCCCTCGGCCTGGAGGATGGCCTCCCGGCGCTCGCGCTCGGCGCGCATCTGCTTCTCCATGGACTCCTGAATGTCCCGGGGGGGCATGATGTTTTTCAGCTCCACGCGGTTGACCTTGATGCCCCAGTTGTCGGTGGCCTCGTCCAGAATGGCCCGCATCTGGCTGTTGATGTGGTCGCGGCTGGTGAGGGACTGGTCCAGCTCCAGGTCGCCGATGATGTTACGCAGGGTGGTGGCGGTCAGGTTCTCGATGGCGCTCATGGGGCTTTCCACGCCGTAGGTATACAGCTTGGGGTCGGTGATCTGGAAGTAGATCACGGTGTCGATCTGCATGGTGACATTGTCCTTGGTGATGACGGGCTGGGGCGGGAAGTCCACCACCTGCTCCTTCAGGGAGACGTTCTTTGCCACCCGCTCCAGGAAGGGGATCTTCAGGTGCAGACCCACGCCCCACACGCCCTGGAACGCACCCAGGCGCTCGATGACGAAGGCCCGGGACTGGGGAACCACCCGGATGTTGGATGCCAGAATCAGCAGGATAAAGATAATCAGAATGATGGGAACCAGTGCCCCGAGAATGTGATCCATAATGTCCTCCTTACGTTGTTGACGAAGTTACTTGTCTGCGGTGGTCTCCGCCCGCTGTACCAGGACCTTTACGCCCTGGATGGACTGCACCACCACCTCGGTCCCGGCGGGGATGGACGTCCCGTCCACCGACCGGGCGGTCCAGACCTGACCGGCGATGTTGACCTGGCCCTTGCCCGCCAGGTCGTCGATGTCCTCGCAGACCAGGGCGGACTGACCAATGACCCGGTCTGCGTTGGTGGGGGCGTAGTGGGGCTGGAGAAAGCGCCGGGCCAGGGGCCGCACCAGGGCCAGCGACAGGGCGGACAGCACCAGAAACACCGCCACCTGGAGCCACAACCCGCCGCCCAGCAGCGCGGCCATCAGGGCCCCCAAGGCCCCCACGGCGAACCAGATGGAGGTCAGCCCCACGGTGACGGCCTCCCCCACGGAAAACAGCACCAGCGCACCCAGCCAGAACAGGGTATTCACGGCGGACGCCTCCTTTCCTAGGTGTCTTCCCCCACAGCATACCACACTCCGGGGAAAAACGCCAGAGTCCATTCATTAAGAATGTGTGAACCGGTGGAGAAGCTCTGCGTTACACCGGGGGCATCTCGTCGGCGGCCTGCTGCTGTGCCAGACGGATGCGGTTGTCATAGAACCCCGCCAGGGTAACGCCGAGATAGGGCTGGAGCCACAGGCTCAGGGGCAGGGAGAGCAGGGCGGTGATCCCGTAGATGATGGGATCATTCTGGCTGGCGTACACGCCGCCCACCGCGCCCATCACGCCGCCGCGCAGATCGATCCCGGCGGCCACATGGATGCTGGAGCAGATGAGGAAGACCAGGGCGTAGATCAGTACGATGAGCGCGTACCAGCCCCAGAAGGAGACGTACAGCTTCACCAGCTCCCACTTCCAGCCCCGCATCAGCTCCGCGCTCCGGCGGATGGCGAGGGACGCGCCCGCGTCCGGGTTGTCCGCCAGGACGTAAGGGGCCAGGGCGAAGCGGTAGGTGAAGGCGATCGTGGCCGCCACCACAATGGGGACCGTCACAAGCATGGCGAAAATAGGGTAGGAGTTGCCGAACAGGAACAGGGTGGACAGCAGGACCAGGGGGATACAGAACAGGAGCATCTGCACCATGATGATGATCTGCATCCACAGCACCCGGCCCGCGATGGAGAAGCCCTGGAACAGAGCGCCCAGGCCGGGGTTCTGCCGCCGGTAGGTCCACAGGCACCACAGCTGGTAGCCGAAGGAGATGATGGCGGAGTACAGTGCGAATAAAATGCTCAGGAACAGGGCGGTGGCCTGAAGACCGGTCCCGGCCGACAGGGAGGCGGCCAGCAGGTCGCTCAGCCAGTTTACGCCGCTGGACAGCAGCAGGAAGACCAGGGTGACCTTCCAGAAGCTGGGCCGGGGCAGACGCATGGCCTCGCGGGCCTGTTGTTTCAATGCGGTGCGGTCGATTTCCATGGGACTCTCCTTTTTTCTCTATGGATTCTTTGGGTTTCCCGCCCCGGCGGGGCGGGAAACGGGTAAACGATCAGAAAATGGGTCAGCGGAACTCGGGGTCCAGGTCCCACTTGTCCATCAGCAGGCGCAGCTGGTCGGCCAGCTTGGCCAGGTCCTTGTTGGTCCGGCCGCGGCTGCGGGCCACCAGCTCCAGCAGCTCCCGGCTGGTATCCTGCAGGCGGACATAGGCCGGGGAGCCGGCGGAGGCGCCATAGGTCCGGGGCTTGACCTCCAGCACAATGCCCTTGGCCAGCATTTTGTTCTCCAGCAGGTCGTAGACCTCCTCGTAGAGGGGGGCGTGGGCGGGGATGCCCCGCTGATTCAGGGTGTCGGCAAACAGCTCGGTGACGTTCCGGTCGCCGTGGACCACAAAGACCTGCTGGGGCTTGGGGGCGAAGTGGCCGATCCAGCGGAGCAGGTGGGTCCGGTCCGCATGGGAGGACAGGCCCTTGAAGTTGAGGATTCGGGCGCGGACGGCGATCTCCTCGCCGAACAGCTTCACGGTTTTGGCCCCCTCCAGCAGACGGCGGCCCAGGGTGCCCTCCCCCTGGTAGCCCACAAAGACCACGGCGCACTCCGGCCGCCACAGGTTGTGCTTCAGGTGGTGGCGGATACGGCCCGCGTCGCACATTCCGGAGGCGGACAGGATGATCTTGGGGGTCTTGTCGGCGTTCAGCGCCTTGGATTCCTCGGTGGACTGGGTCAGGGTCAGGCCGGGGAAGGAGAACAGGTCCTCGCCCCCCTGAAGAACGGCGATGGCCGCCTCATCCAGGTAGCCGTGGAGATTGCCGGCGTAAATGCGGGTGGCCTCGGCGGCCAGGGGGCTGTCGACGCAGACGGTGAAGTTGGGCACCGTTTTCACCAGGCCCCTGCTCTTGATCTCCCGCAGGAAGTAGAGCAGCTCCTGGGTGCGGCCCACCGCGAAGGAGGGGATTACGATGTTGCCCCCCTTGGAGAACACGTCGTCGATGAGGGCGGCCAGGGCCTCGGTATAGCTCTCCGGCGGCTCGTGGTCCCGGTCGCCGTAGGTGGATTCCATAATGACGTAGTCGGCCTCCTCCAGATAGGAGGGGTCCCGGATAATGGGCTGGTCCACATTGCCCAGGTCGCCGGAGAAGACCAGCTTTCGGGTCACGCCGTTCTCCGTGGCCCAGAGCTCCACCTCGGCGGAACCCAGCAGATGGCCCGCGTCCCGGAACCGGACCTTCACGCCCTCGCACAGGTCGAAGATCTGGTCGTATTCATAGGGGATCACCTGCTGCAGGGCGGCCTCGGCATCGGCCACGGTGTACAGGGGCTCGACCTCCTTCCGCCCGGCCCGCTGGCCCTTCTGGTTCTGCCACTGGGCGTCGCTCTCCTGGATGTGGGCGGAGTCCCGGAGCATGATGGACATCAGCTCGCCGGTGAGACGGGTGGTGTAAATGGAGCCGGTGAAGCCCTGCTTGCACAGCAGAGGAATGCGGCCGGTGTGGTCGATGTGGGCGTGGGTCACGATCACAGCGTCAATGTAGCTGGGGGCAAAGTCCAGGGCATTGTCGTCATGCTCGTCCCGCCCCTGCTGCAAGCCGCAGTCGATGAGGATTTTCTTTCCGTTGACCTCCAGACAGTGACAGCTGCCGGTAACCGCATGGGCCGCGCCAAAGAAGCTAAGTTTCATGGTCGTCCTCCCTGATTCATACTGTCCCGCCCCACCGGGGCGGAGCGGGAATGAGGTGGCTTCTACTCTGGCTATATTTTACACCAAACGAAGGGAAAATTCTAGTCTAAATTATGAATTTTGACTACGAGGTTTTGAATTTCTGCTCACAGCAGTCCAAAGTGCTCCAGCGCCGTGACCACGCCGTCCTCGTCCACGGAGCCGGTGACGTAGTCGGCCCGGGCCTGGACGGCGGGGCTGGCGGTGCCCATGGCCACGCCAATGCCGCAGTGGACCAGCATGGACAGGTCGTTCTCCCCGTCGCCGAAGGCCATGGAGTCGGCCAGAGCAATGCCCAGGTGCTCCAGCACGGCATCCACCCCCTTGTCCTTGCCGCCGCCGCTGGGGATGACGTCCAGAAAACGGGGGTGCCAGCGGGTGGTGGTCAGGTGGGGGGCGCGGTCCAGCAGCAGGTGCTCCTCCTCCGGCGTGAGGAAGGCGATGCCCTGGTAGACGTCCCGGCCCAGGGCCCGGGCGGGGTCGGCCAGGGCGGGGGTGGGGAGATTCAGGTCCTTGAGAAATTCCCGGGTGTTGGGGGTCATGCGGTTGAGATAGATGTCCTCCCCCTCCAGAAAAATGCAGGAGAAGGCGTTGGACCGGGCCGCCCCCACCAGCTCCTCCACCGCCGCGGGGGTCATGGGGTTGCTCCGCAGCACCGTGCCGCCGCAGGTGCAGTATTGCCCGCTGAGGGTGATGGCCCCGTCGAAGGGAAAGACGGACATGGGGTAGTCGAGCATCCGCCGGTGCCGCCCGGTGGAGAGAAACAGCTTGATCCCCCTGTTATGCAGGGTGTGGAGGGCGTTCAGGGTGTTTTGGGAGATTTCATGGGTCTGAAAGCTGACCAGGGTGCCGTCCAGGTCAAAAAAGATCGCTTTGGTCATAGAGTGCTCCTTTTAATATAAAAATCGGGACGCTGGGGGGCGTCCCGATGGAACTTATTTTGCGTATTCGATGGCCTTGGTCTCCCGCAGCAGGTGGACCTTGATCTGACCGGGGTACTCCAGCTCGTCCTCGATCTTCTTGGCGATGTCCCGGGCCAGCAGGACCATCTGGTCCTCGCTGATGATCTCGGGCTTGACCATGATGCGGACCTCGCGGCCGGCCTGGATGGCGAAGGACTTCCCCACGCCGGGGAAGGAGGAGGTGATCTCCTCCAGCATCTCCAGCCGCTTGATGTAGTTCTCCAGGTTCTCCCGCCGGGCGCCGGGGCGGGCGGCGGAGATGGCGTCGGCCGCCTGGACCAGGCAGGCGACGATGGTGCGGGGCTCCACGTCGTTGTGGTGGGCCTGAATGGCGTGGATGACGTTCTCGCTCTCGCGGTACTTCCGGGCCAGCTCCACGCCGATCTGAACGTGGGAGCCCTCTACCTCGTGGTCGATGGCCTTGCCCAGGTCGTGGAGCAGACCGGCGCGCTTGGCCTCGGCCACGTTGGCGCCGATCTCGGCGGCCAGCAGGCCCGCCAGGTGAGACACCTCGATGGAGTGGTTCAGCACGTTCTGACCGTAGCTGGTGCGGTAGCGCATCCGGCCCAGCAGCTTGACCAGCTCGGGGTGCAGGCCGTGGACGTTGGTCTCGAAGATGGCGCGCTCGCCCTCGGACTTAATGACGGCGTCCACCTCTCGCTTGGCCTTCTCCACCATCTCCTCGATGCGGGCGGGATGGATGCGGCCGTCCAGGATCAGCTTCTCCAGGGCCAGCCGGGCGATCTCCCGGCGGACGGGGTCGAAGCAGGAGACGGTGATGGCCTCCGGGGTGTCGTCGATGATGAGGTCCACGCCGGTGAGGGTCTCCAGGGTGCGGATGTTGCGGCCCTCGCGGCCGATGATGCGGCCCTTCATCTCGTCGTTGGGCAGGGGCACCACAGACACGGTGGCCTCGGCCACATGGTCGGCGGCGCAGCGCTGGATGGCCAGAGAGACGATCTCCCGGGCCTTGGTGTCGGCCTCCTCCTTGAAGCGGGTCTCGATCTCTTTGATCTTCATGGCCGACTCATGGGTGACGTCGTCCTCCAGCTGCTTGAGCAGGTAGCTCTTGGCCTCCTCGGCGGTGAAGCCGGAAATGCGCTCCAGCATCTCCACCTGGCTCTGCTTCAGCTCCTCGGCCTCGGCCTGGGTGGCCTCCAGCTTGGCCAGGCGGGCGGAGAGCTGCTCGTCTTTTCGCTCGATGTTTTCGGTCTTGCGGTCCAGGGTCTCTTCCTTCTGCTGGAGCCGGTGCTCCTGGCGCTGAAGGTCGGCCCGGCGCTCCTTCACCTCGCGCTCATACTCGTTCCGGGACTGAAGAATTTCTTCCTTTGCCTCCAGAAGGGCCTCGCGCTTTTTGGCTTCTGCGCTCTTATAGGCGTCGTTTACGATCTGCTTGGCCTGGTTTTTTGCGGAGTTCAGGTCCTCGTCCGCCTGCTTCCGTTCCCGGAGCACGCCGAAGACATACACCAGAGCCGCGCCGACCAAAAAGGCCGCCAGCGCCAGAATAACAGCAATGACAGGGTTCATATTGGTCGTTCACACCTCCAAAATGTTGGTTTGACTGCGGCGGACCGCCGCAGTGCCCGCACAGGCGGGACTTGTACATAAAATGAGCCGCAAGGCCGCGGAACGCGCCGTCCTTGCGACAACTGAAAAACATCCCCAAAGTTTTTCATTTCTGTCCTGTATATATTGTAAAGGCAACCTGCCCCGCTGTCAAGAATTATTGTACCTTCTCTCAAAGATAACTTTGGAATAGAAAAGGGGACCGAAGGAACAATTTTCTTGACTTTTTTCACGGTATCGTGATATTATAAAGTCGGCAAGGGGCTTGCCATGGCGCTGGAGTGGGCGGCCATCCACCAGAGTGAGCTGCTGGAGATGTGGTCCTCGCAGAGGTTCAGACAGCTACCCCCGCTTCAGTGAGCAAATCGCCGTGTGCAGAAAGGAGTCTGCTATGTTCCACAAAATTCAATCCGTTACACCGCTTTCTGCCCTTCAGCTGCTGGCCCATTTTACCGACGGGACCTCGAAGCGCTATGATATGGCCCCGTTGGTGGAAAAAATGCCGGTTTTCGCGCCTCTGCGGGATACGCCCGGCCTGTTTGAGCAGGTGAACGTAGACCCCGGCGGATACGGGATCTCCTGGAATGACGACATTGACCTGGACGCCTCGGAGCTCTGGGCAAACGGCACCCCGGCGGCCTCGCCCTTCGATGGGCTGCTGTCCTTTGCTGACGCCACCGCCCTCTGGGCGCTGAACGAGAGCACCCTGCGGAAGGCGGTGTCCTACCGGAAGCTGGTGCCCGGGCTGGACGCGCAGAAATACGGCAAGCAGTGGGTGGTCACCCGCGCCGCGATGGAGCGGGAGTACGGCCCGATCCCACAGAGATAACAGAAACCAGGCTGTCGAAAAAGTGGTGAAACCATTTTTTGACAAGCTGACGCCGCCCCGGATCGGGCGGCGTTTGCTTGTGCTTCACACCTGCTTCGGCAGAGAGTCGTCCTCACGAATCCAGTCCTCCACATGGACCACGGAGTAGTCCGTTTCGGTGTTGCGGATGACCACCCGGTCGATGCCGGCGTTGATGACCACCCGGCGGCACATGGAGCAGGAGGTGGCGTCGTGGAGGAGCGTGCCGTCCTTGGCCGCGCGGCCGGCCAGGTAGAGGGTGGCACCCAGGGTGTCTCGCCGGGCGGCGGAGATGATGGCGTTCATCTCGGCGTGGACGGAGCGGCACAGCTCATACCGCTCGCCGGAGGGGACGTTCAGCGCCTCCCGGGCGCAGTAGCCCAGGTCCATGCAGTTCTTCCGCCCCCGGGGCGCGCCGTTGTAGCCGGTGGAGACGATCTCGTCGTTCTTCACGATGATGGCCCCGTAGCACCGGCGCAGACAGGTGGACCGCTCCAGCACGGTCTCGGCGATGTCCAGGTAGTAGTTCTCCTTATCAATACGCTTCATGGCGCAGTCCTCCCCACCAAGATTGGAAACATTGCAGCATCGTTCCCTCTATTTTATCGCAAAACACCGGGAGACGCAAGCAAAAGCGGAAAATTGCTCCCGGTCCGAATTTACATTTTGTTTACGAATGATTTCTTGACGATTTCCTGGGGATGGAGTATCATTATCATACAAAAACGGCAGGCGAAACGGCGCCTGCCGTTGTTCCAAGGAGGCGTCTTGTATGATCCGTAACGCCATCCAGCGTTTTATGTACGGCCGGTATGGGAACGACCAGCTGAACCTGTGTCTCATCGGACTCTATCTGGTGGTCTATCTGCTCTCGGCCTTTACCCGTGTGTATGCCCTGTACTGGGTGTCCCTTGTCCTGATGGCGGTGGCGCTGTTCCGGCTGCTGTCCCGCAATCTGGCCCGCCGGCGGGAGGAGAACGTCCGCTTTTTGCAGGCCATCGCCCCCCTGGTCCGGTGGTTCCGGCTCCGGCGGACCATCCGCCGGGACAAGGAGCACCGCTACTTCAAGTGCCCCAACTGCGGCCAGCAGCTGCGGGTGCCCCGGGGCAAGGGCAAGATCACCGTCACCTGCCGGGGCTGCGGTGCCAGCTTCCAGGAGAAGAGCTGAAAAAGTTCAGGCTGTCGAAAAAGTCCTTCCAGCCAAAGGATTCGGAAGGAGGGATAGTTGGAAAGGGGACCATCAGGGTCCCCTTTCCTTGAAATCAACAACATTTTAACGC
>URTG01000041.1 GCA_900550705.1 uncultured Eubacteriales bacterium
ATTATGGTCGGCGACGAGAACGGCAAGTTTAACCCCGAAGCGAAGGTCACCCGTAACGAGATGGCAGTCATCATGGCTAACCTGATGGACTACCGTGTCTCCAACTACAAGGGCACCTCTCCCTTCACCGATGTCCCCGCGTGGGCCGAGCCCTATGTGGCTGCGTGCTTCACCAACGGCATCGTGTCCGGCTACGACGCCAAGACCTTTGGCGGCAACGATTCCGTCGCCACCAGCCAGGCCGCGCTGATGCTGATGAAGGCCCTGGGCTACTTCCAGTATCAGTCCGATTTCGCCGATGATTGGCAGCTGTCCACCATCAAGCAGGGCAACAAGATCGACCTGTTTGACGATGTCGCTTCCAACGTCAAGGAAGCCATGACCCGTAACGACGTGGCTCAGCTGGTGCTGAACGCCCTGAAGTCCGGCATGGTCGAGGCCAGCGACGATACCATCAAGGTCAACACCGGTAATGTCAAGGTCGAGGCCGGCAAGGTCAACTACAACTACATCACCAGCAACAAGGACTATGCCAAGGCCATCGACAACAAGCTGCATGCCAACACCGACGCTACTCAGATTTCCGGCAGCATCGTTCAGTTGGGCGAGAAGCTGTACAACGGCGACCTGAAGCTGGACGACAACGATTCCGACGACTTCGAGGCCCCTGCTCACACCTGGACCTACAAGAACTCCGAGGTCGGCACCTACGCCACTGAGCCTGACTACACCTTCGCCGGTGAGGTCAAGAGCAATGCGATGTACAGCGCTGTCAGCAAGAGCGTTGCTACCAACTACACCTGGACCGTCTACACCGATGGCGACAAGAAGGCCGCTGTCGACATGAAGAAAGCGGTCAAGGCCAACAACAAGGAAACCCTGCCCGAGACTGCTCGCGGCACCAACACCTATGTGTACCTGAGCGATGATACCAATCCTGGCACCGCCACCGTCGTGGTGAAGACCATCAACATCGCTGAGGTCACCAAGGTCAAGGACGGCACGATCACTCTGGATACCGACATCGACGGCGCTAAGGACTTCGACATCACCGGTTACTCCGAGGGCGATATGGTCCTGTTCACCTACGCCGCCGACGATGTTCAGGAGGTCCTGGGCAAGGCCGAGGTCAAGGAAGGCACCATCGAGACCGTCCGCAATGACAAGAAGATCATCATCGACGGCACTACCTATAACTACGCCAAGGCTTTCAACAGCAGCATTGACGAGGGCAAGCTGGATGTCGACTATGTCGACCAGCAGGTCTCCTTCTACCTGGATGGCCAGGGCAACATCATTGCCTTCAAGGACACCACTGCCAGCCTGGATTACGGCTATGTGTACTCCGTTGGTGTTGCCAACAGCCAGTATGGCCACGACCGTGACTACGGCGCTAAGCTGGTTCTGACCGACGGTACTGTGAAGTCCGTTGTTCTGGACAGCGATACTGCTGACGAGGGCAAGAACGATCGCTCCTACACTTCTACTGAGTCCGGCGCCGAGGCCCAGGAACTCGATAAGGTTAGACATTATTGGGAGCACAAGATTGTTTCCTACAGCGTGAACGACAACGGCAACTACTCTCTGAGCGCTCGCACCGACGTGCCTTATACCGCTTACACTTCCGTTGCTTCCTCTGATAAGGAAGACATTGTGAAGAACGGCTCTGCTCGCATTAAGCTGACCACTTCCGGCAACTATGCCTACGCGGACAAGAACACCGTCTTCCTGGTCAACGACAGTGCTGACGACAATGACGACTTCACCGCTTATGTTGGCTACAGCAATGTTCCCACCATCGACGCCAATGTTGGCGGCACCGATGCCACTACCCTGACTGTTTACAAGAACAGCAAGGACGGCGTTGCCAAGGTGGTCGTGATCACCAACGCCGACGTGAAGGGCTCCGCCAACGACGTGATCTTTGTGGTTGGTGCGAAGCAGGCCGACCTGAAGGTCAACAAGACCGGCTCCACCGAGTACTACGTCTATGACGCTGTGGTCAACGGTGAGGTCACCTCCATCAAGGTCAAGCGCGATTCCACCGCTCAGAACAATCTGCTGAAGTTCCTGAGCAAGAACGAGATCGGTGTCTACTTCGGCATGAACAAGGACAGCAAGGGCTATATCACCACCCTGACCTCCAAGACTCCTTCCGATGTGGCTGTCAACGAGAAGACCAACACCGGTGCTTCCGCTTCTACCACCAACGTTGTTAAGGTCTCCGGCTTCAACCTGTGGACCGGCGTGAAGCGCGAGAGCAACGGCGGCAACGTCAGCTTCAAGTACAACCAGCGCACTGATAAGTATGACATGAGCATGGCTGCCAACAGCAAGGCTCTGATCACCTACTACGATGGTGAGGACCTGAGCATTGCCTCTCGTCTGGTCTCCGACAAGTACGACGACGCGATCGTTGTTACCGATGACGGCGACATCATCGCCATCTGCGTCCTGGACAAGGAACTCAAGTCTGACGGCACTACCGACTTTGTCCACTAATTTACACTAACCTGTAAATTTCAGACAACAAAGACCCCCGGGCAACCGGGGGTCTTTCCTTATCTCTAACCATAAAAACAGGGTCCCGGAATTCACATCCCGAGACCCTGCGTGCTTGCCCTGCACCCTTGACAATCCGCTAAAAACCGGATATACTTAGGAACAGATAGGAGCTGTTGGCAGACGGCCAACCCCTCCGGCTTATAGAAAAAGAAGTAATCGCAAAGCCGTCGGAAGCTGTGGGCGATTACTTCTTTTTATTGTTCATGGCCGCAATGACCACGCCGATAACCGTTGCGAGTACGAGGGTGTATTGGAACAATCCATCGTATGTAACCACGTTATCACCTCCTCTCCGGTTGGGGAGGAGACAAAGAAGCGTTCCTCCCTTTTGGAGAGGTGAAACCGCCCGCCGACTGTGCAGCACCTTGCACTGGTGTTAGAGTATCATAAATTGACAGAAAATGCAATCTTTTTCCATAAAAACAGGGCCCCGGAACTTCCGTCCCGAGACCCCGCGTGCTTGCCCTGCACCCTTGACAATCCAGCGAAAACCGGATATACTTAGGTACAGATAGGAGCTGTTGGCAGACGGCCAACCTCTCCGACGATGTTCAAAAAAGAAGTAATCGCCGTGCTTGTGAGGCTATGGGCGATTACTTCTTTTTATTGTTCATGGCCGCAATGACCACGCCGATAACTGTTGCGAGTACGAGGGTATATTGAAACAATCCATCGTATGTAACCACGTCATCACCTCCTCTCCTTGCGGGGAGGAGCCAAGAAGCGTTCCTCCCGTTTGGAGAGGTGAAACAGCCTGCCGACTGTGCAGCACCTTGCACTGTCCTTAGAGTACCATGAACTGACAGAAATTGCAATCTTTTTCCACAAAATACGGGTACGGTTCCTTTTTTCGGAGCCGTACCCGTATTTTTTCTATCGGTTACTGCAGGGTCTCCAACTCAGCCATCCACAGGTCGGCGCAGGCGTCGGAGGGCATACGCCAGTCGCCCCGGGGGGAGAGGGTGACGGAGCCCACCTTGGGGCCGTCGGGCAGGCAGGAGCGCTTGAACTGCTGGGCAAAGAAGCGGCGGTAGAAGTTGTTCAGCCATTTCAGAAGCACCGCCCGGTCGTAGCGGTCGCCCAGGGCATATTGGGCCAGGCGGAAGACCTTACGGGGGGAGAAGCCCCAGCGGACGGCGTAGTAGAGGAAGAAGTCGTGCAGCTCATAGGGACCTACCAGGTCCTCGGTCTTCTGGGCAATCTCGCCCTCCTTGGGGGGCAGAAGCTCGGGGGAGACGGGGGTATCCAGAATATCCCGGAGGACGGCGGCCAGCTGGGGGTCCCGCTGCGCCTCCTCGTCGGCCACATAGGCCACCAGGTGACGCACCAGAGTTTTGGGGATACCGGCGTTCACGGCGTACATGGACATATGGTCGCCGTTATAGGTCGCCCAGCCCAGGGCCAGCTCGGACAGGTCGCCGGTGCCGATGACCATGCCGCCGGACTGGTTTGCGGTGTCCATGAGCACCTGGGTGCGCTCCCGGGCCTGGCCGTTTTCAAAGGTGACGGACAGGTCGTCCATAGACTGGCCGATGTCCCGGAAGTGGACCCGGACGGCCTCGCCGATGTCCACGATTTTCAAGGCGGCCCCCACCCGCTCGGCCAGCAGCTCCGCGTTGGACTTGGTGCGGGAGGTGGTGCCGAAGCAGGGCATGGTGATGGCCACGATGTCCCCGGCGGGGCGGCCCAGCATGGCCATAGCCCGGGCGGTGATGAGCAGGGCCAGGGTGGAGTCCAGACCGCCGGACAGGCCCACCACGGCGGTTTTGGCGTGGGTGTGGGCCAGCCGTTTTTTCAGACCCAGGGCGGCCAGAGTCAGGATCTCCTGGCACCGGGCGGCCCGGTCGCCGTGGTCGGCGGGGACGAAGGGGTTGGGGGCCACGGGGCGGGTGAGCACGGTCTCCTCCAGGGGCAGGGAGAAGTAGACGGGGTAGATGTTCGGGGCGTCCGCCGGGTACGTCGTCATGCGCTGGCGCTCGTGGGCCAGCCGCTGCACGTCGATCTCAGAGATGGTCAGGCCGGTCTCGAAGCGCTTCTGGGCCAGCAGGGTTCCGTTCTCCGCGATGATGCTGTGTCCGGCGTAGATGAGGTCGGTGGAGGACTCGCCCCAGCCGGCGTTGGCGTAGACATAGCCGCAGACCAGACGGCCGGAGGTGGCGGCCAGCAGGGTCCGGCGGTACTCGTCCTTGCTGACGGTCTCGTCGCTGGCGGAGGGGTTCAGGATCACCGTCGCGCCCCCCTGGGCCAGGCGGGTGGAGGGGGTGTCCGCCACCCACAGGTCCTCGCAGATCTCCACGCCCAGGGCGAGCAGAGGCTCGTCGATACAGCGGAAGACCAGACCGGTGGAGAACTCCACGTCCCGGCCGGCATAGGGGATGGAGAAGTCCGTCTCCCCCAGCTCCCGGCCGGAGGTGAACCAGCGGGCCTCGTAGAACTCCGTGTAGTTGGGCAGATTGCTCTTGGGCACCAGGCCCAGCAGCTCGCCCCGGCAGAACACCGCCGCGCAGTTGAACAGCTTGCCCTTGTGCCGCACAGGCAGACCCAGGGCCACCAGAATGTCCCGCTCCGCCGTGGCGATGAGGACGGCTTGCAGGGCCTCCTCTGCGCCCCGGAGCAGGGTGTCCTGCAAGAACAGGTCGCCGCAGGTGTAGCCCGTCAGACACAGCTCGGGCAGGCACAGGACCTTCACCCCTGCGTCCGCCGCCTGGTGGATCAGGCGGATACACTCTGCCCCGTTGTGGGCGCAGTCCGCCACCCGAATTTCCGGCACACCGGCCGCTACCTTAATAAAACCGTCTCGCATGGAGGGGCCTCCTTTTCTCGGCTGCTCGCAGAAAAAAGAGCCGCAATATCGCGGCTCTTGTAGTCCGGTTCTTTGGCAGGCGTGGCGTTCTCCTGCATCTCTCGGGTTACCCCTGTCAGTACCATCGGCGTGTGGATGCCACGAAATTGTCCACCTCAAAGAACCGTTCTATTCTACAGCCGTACCATCTCATATTGTGTTTTCATTCTACCATGATTCCCACTGTTTGAACAGAGACTTTTCTCAAATTCCTGCCTCCATGGAAGAAGAAAATCTGCCGCCAAATTCCCATCCTGATTTTATCAGAATTTTAACGAAAAACCCATTGACACAAAGGGTTAACTTCCGTATAATACATGACAGCTTGTCACAATGACAACCTGTCATATTGGAGGGAGCCTATGCCGACCAGTACCTTTTTCCGTCTGCCGGAGGAGAAGCGGCGGCGGCTGCTGGATGCCACCTGGGAGGAGATCACCCGGGTCAGTCTGGCAGACGCCTCCATCAATCAGATCATCCACGGCGCGGCCATCTCGCGGGGGAGCTTTTACCAGTATTTCACCGACAAGGACGACCTGATGGCCTATCTGGTCCATCAGATGCAGGACTATTTTTCCCACCGGATGAAGGATGTCCTCACCCAGGTGGAAGGCGACCTGTTCCGGATGCCGCTGCTGGCCTTTGACCAGTTTATCAACCGGGACGGGATCACCGACTCGGTGTTGGCCCGCCTGATCCGGGTGGTGCAGCTGAACCCCGGGGTGGACTTTCATCGGACCGTGTGCAGCGACCGACCCGAGCGGCTCCAGCCGGAGATGCTGGCGCGGATCGACACCCGGAATTACCGCCGGAGCGAGGAGGACTTCGTCAACGACGTGTTCTTTCTGTGTGTCTCCCCCCTGGCCTTTGCCATCATGGAGTCGCTGCGGGAGCCGGAGCACCGCGCCCGACAGCGGGATATTCTGGCCCAGCGGCTGGAGATCGTCCGCTGGGGTGCGCTGAGGCCAGATGCGTAAGCGTACATCATTTTGCACCTTATTTTGCACCTTGAGCCCAATTTGAAGGAGGAATCTTATGTTGAACCGAAGAATCACTGCCGCGCTGGTCACGGCCTCTCTGTCGCTGACCCTGTGCGGCGTCACGGCCCTGGCCGTCAGCCAGGAGGGGGGCGACGCCTCTGCCGCCTCTGCCGCCTCGGACAGCTCCGCCGTCCAGACCCAGGGCGAGACCTCTGCCCCTCAGCCCGCCGAAAACGCCGCCGCCGAGCAGCCCCGGGAGCCGGAGGAGGTCTACACCCCCGACGCGGTGGGGACCCTGTCCTTTGCCAATGTGGGCCGCCGGGTGCGGGAGAATAATCTCACCGCCCTGTCCCTCAACGAGAGCATCCAGACGCTGAAGGCCAAGGACTTCGACCAGATGAAGGACGACCTGAAGGACAGCCTGAATTCCATCGCCCGGGCCCAGTATTTTTATATGACCAGTGTGCCCGGCCTGGGCTCCATCATGTCCAGCAATCTGGAGAGCTCCTATAACTCCCTGAAGGACACCTTTGACGACCTGAAGGACGGGAAGATCCAGGAGGACGTGGACGCCGCCATCCGGCAGCTGGAAAACGCCCAGGACCAGCTGGTGATGGGCGCGGAGAGCACCTACATCGCCCTGGTCAGCGGGGAGCAGAAGCTGACCACCCTGGAGCGCGGCCTGACCACCCTGGAGCGGAACATCAAGGAGGTCTCCCTGCGCTGCGACCTGGGCCAGGTCTCCGCCCTGACGCTGGAGCAGCTGAAGGGACAGAAGACCTCTCTGCTCAGCAGCCGCCAGTCGGCGGTCACCTCCATCGAGAACGGCAAGAGCAGCCTGGAGCTGCTGGTGGGCGCAGACATCACCGGCAAGGTGAAGCTCCAGCCCCTGCCCCAGGTCAGCGACAAGGAGCTGGCCGCCATGAATCTGGAACACGACCTGGCCGCCGCCAAGGAGGCCAGCTACTCCCTGTTCGCCGCCCAGCGGACCCTGAACAAAGCCAAGGACGACTACCGCGACACCGCCAAGTCCCACGACTACAATGCCGACCACTACGAGGTCATCGGCGCGAAGCACAGCCTGGAGGCCGCCAAGTACACCTACAACGCCACCGTGCAGAGCTTTGAGTCCAGCTTCCGCATCCTGTTCAACAAGGTGAAGGACGACAAGCAGGTGCTGGACGCCGCCAAGACCGCCCTGTCCGTCCAGAAGGACACCTATGCCTCCATGGAGCTGAAATACAAGCAGGGCACCCTGTCGGAAAATAAGCTGGCCGACGCCCAGGACGAGGTCACCGCCGCCCAGGAGGCCATCACCACCGCGCAGACCAACCTGTTTTCCGATTACAACACCTACCGCTGGGCCGTGGACCACGGCATCCTGAACTGAGCGTGAATGGAGGAATTCATCGCATGAAATGCAAGCGTATTTTAACCCTTACCCTGGCCGCTGCCCTGGCGGTCTCTCTTACCGCCTGCGGCAGCAAGGGGGAGGAGAGCTCCTCTCAGGACACCGCCGCCGGTGTGGCCGTCCAGACGGAGACGGTGGCCGCCCGGGACATCTCCACCGACAACAAGGTCTCCGGCAAGGTGACGGCGGACAACGAGAGCTCCGTTTTCGTCTCCGCCAGCGCCAAGTGCACCGCCGTCTATGTGGACGCGGGAGACATGGTCACCGCCGGGCAGAAGCTGTGCGCCCTGGACCTGTCCAGCACCATCTCCTCCTACAACGCGGCCAATATCAGCTACCACTCCGCCGTGCAGAGCTACCAGGACCAGAAGGGCGTGTTTGACAGCCAGATCGCCCTGTACACCAAGACCCTGAACGACTTAAAGCAGCTCCAGGAGATCGGCGCGGCCAGCCAGCTGGAGATCGACCAGGCCCAGCTTCAGCTGGAATCCGCCCAGGCCACCCGGAACAGCACCCTGGCCCAGCTGGAGGCGGGGATGCAGAGCTACAAGTCCAATGTGGAGCAGCTGTCCAACGTGCTGGAAAACGTAGACGGCGCGGGCAACGTGGTGGCCCCCATCTCCGGCACCCTGGTCAGCCTCAGCGCCGAGGAGAACGCCTACGTCTCCCCCTCGATGCCCGTGGCCGTGATCGACGGGGTGGACCAGATGAAGATCCAGGTCTCCGTGTCTGAGGCCCTGGTGCCCAAGCTGAGCATCGGCGACCAGGCCGACGTCACCGTCAGCGCCGCCAGCCAGAGCTTTGCCGCCGCCATCCGCGCCGTGGAGCAGGCGGCCAACGCCCAGACGAAGCTGTACACCGTCACCCTGTCCGTCCCCGCTGAGGTCACCGGTCTGCTGTCCGGGATGTTCGCCGATGTGACCTTCCACACCGACACCGCGGAGAACGCCATCGTGGTGCCCACCGAGGCCATCCTCACCAGCGGCTCCACCCAGTATGTCTTCGTGGTGGAGGGCGACGCCGCCAAGTACATCGAGGTCGCCACCGGCCTGACGGGCAACGGCGTGACCGAGGTGACCTCCGGCCTGACCGCCGGCCAGCAGCTGGTCACCGTGGGCCAGTCCTATCTCAGCGATGGAGCCGCCGTGCGGGTGGTCTCCGGGGAGGACTAAGACCCCATGAGTATTGCAAAGGGATGTATCAAGCATAGAGTCGCCACCCTGCTGGCCGTGATCATGATCGTCATTTTCGGCGTGATGTACGGCACACAGCTGCAAATGTCGCTGATGCCCAACATGGAGATGCCCATGGCCGTGGTCATGACCACCTATGCGGGGGCCAACCCCAGCGACATTGAGGAGCTGGTCACCACCCCGTTGGAGTCGGCCATCATGTCGGTCTCCGGCGTGGATGAGATCACCTCCACCTCGGCAGAAAACGTCAGCACCATTCAGATCACCTATGTGGAGGGCACCGACCTGGACATTGCCGCCACCAAGCTGCGGGAGCAGTTTGACCGGGTGTCTCTGCCTGACGATGCCTCCGAGCCCATCATCGTCAACATCAACATCAGCGAGCTGATGCCCACCGCCATGATCGCCCTGATGGGCGACGACCTGTCTCAGCTCCAGGCCAAGGCGGAGGACGACATTGCCCCCGCTCTGGAGCGCATTGACGGCGTGGCCCAGGTCACCGTCAACGGCGGCGTGGAGCAGCAGATCGCCGTCCGCGTGGACCCGGCCAAGGCCGCCGGCTTCGGCCTGTCCAACTCCTACATTTCCCAGTTCCTGGCGGGGCAGAACCTGCTCTATCCCGGCGGCGACCTGCAAAACGGCACCCAGAAGCTCACCGTCTCCACCGATGCCAAGCTCAAGTCGGTGGACGACGTGGCCAACACCCTCATCGCCCTGCCCTCCGGCGGCACCGTCCGTCTGTCGGAGGTGGCCGATGTGAGCATGGAAAATGAGGACGCCACCGCCGTGGCCAAGGTGGGGGATACCGCCTGCGTGGTCCTTCAGGTCTCCAAGCAGGCCGGCGGCAACGAGATGGCCGCCGCCCAGGCCGTGGAGCAGCGGCTGGAGGAGCTGAAGGCCGACGACCCCACCCTTCAGTATTCCATTCCCTACTCCGCACGGGAGTACATCAGCCTGTCGGTCAACTCCGCCTTCAGCAACATCGTCCAGGGCGTGGTGCTGGCCGCCATCGTGGTCTTCCTGTTCCTGCGCCGGGGCGGCCCCACCCTGACCATCTGCGTGTCCATGCCCGTTTGTATCCTGTCCGTCCTCGTGCTGATGAATGTCTTTGACCTGACGCTGAACATGATGTCCCTGGGCGGCATCGCCATGGGCGTGGGCATGATCGTGGATAACTCCATCGTCGTGCTGGAAAACATCAACCGCTTCGCCCTGGAGGGCCACGACCGGATGAGCGCCTGTGTAGACGGCACCAAGGAGGTCACCTCCTCAGTCATTGCCTCTACCCTCACCACCCTGGCGGTGTTCCTGCCCCTGGGTCTCGCCGACGGCATCGCCGGCCAGATGTTCCGGGACTTCTGCCTGACCATCGCCTCCCTCATCGGCGCGTCGCTGATCATCTCCCTGACCCTGGTGCCCCTGCTGTGCTACTTCACACTCAGCGACGAGAAGGTGGCAAAGCTCCGGGCCAAGGAGGCCGCCAAGCTGGCCTCCGGGGCCAAGAAGCGGGGCCTGTCCGGCTTCTTCACCAGGCTGAACGAGACCTATCTCCGTCTGCTGAATTTCTTTGTCCGGCATCTCACCGCGGGTATGCTGGTGTCGGTGGCTCTGGTGGTCTTTTTCATCGCCACCCTGGCCAACACCAGAATGGTGATGATCCCCGACATGGACCAGGGCCAGGTCTCCGTGTCCATCAGTCTGCCCACCGGCGCGTCTCTGGAGGAGGCCAGCGCCATTGCCGACCGGGTCACCGCCATTGTGGAGCGGGAGGTCCCGGAGCTGGACGATATGTACTATCTGGCCTCCAGCGGCTCCGGCATGATGTCCTCCGGCACCTCGGTCACCGTGGGCCTGAACCTGGTTGGCAAGGCAGAGCGCGACCGCTCCGCCTTCGACATCCAGGATGACCTGCGGACCGCCTTGCAGGACATCGCGGGCTGCGAGATCACCGTCTCCACCTCCTCCATGGCCATGGGCACCAGCAGCAGCGACATCAGCGTGGAGATCAGCGGCGACGACTACGACACCCTGGAGATGATCTCCAACGACCTGACCGCCCAGATCGCCGCCCTGCCCGATGCCATCAACGTGGAGAGCTCTCTGGCGGACAAGGTGCCCCAGGTCCGGGTGACCATGAACCGGGAGGCCGCCTCGCAGTACGGCCTCACCGCCGCCGGCGTGGGTGCCGCCGTCCGCGCCGAGCTCACCGGCACCACCGCCACCACCATCACCATCGACAACAAGGACTACGACGTGATGGTCAAGGGTGACGGCGCGGCCTCCGCCAACCTGGATGCCCTGAAGTCCATGGCCGTGCCCTCCAGCTACGGCGGCACGGTGCCCCTGTCCTCCGTGGCCACCGTCACGGTGGAGCAGGCCTCCCAGAGCATCACCCGCCACAACCAGACCCGCCAGGTCACCATCACCGGTGACACCAT
>URTG01000042.1 GCA_900550705.1 uncultured Eubacteriales bacterium
CCCTGCTGCAAAATCAGGTCCCGGGCGTTGCCCAGCCACACGTCGGTGCCGTGGGAGAAGCCGGACAGCCGCACCAGAATATCAAACTGGTCGGGCTGGGTCTCCTGCAGCATTCCCCGGACAAAGCTGGTGCCGAACTCCGGAATGGCCGTGCCGCCGGTGGGACCCAGAATTTTGTCGTCCTCGTAGCCCAGCACCTTGGAGGACTGGAAGATGGACATGGTGTCCGGGTCGTCCAGGGGGATGTCCGTCCGGGCGTTCACCCCGGTCAGGTCCTCCAGCATCCGGATCATGGTGGGGTCATCGTGGCCCAGCATATCCAGCTTCAGCAGGTTGGACTCCATGGAGTGGTATTCAAAGTGGGTGGTGACGATGTCGCTGTTGGGGTCGTCCGCCGGGTGCTGCACCGGGCAGAAGTCGTAAATCTCCTTGTCCTGGGGAATGACCACCATGCCGCCGGGGTGCTGGCCGGTGGTGCGCTTCACGCCGGTGCAGCCCAGGGCCAGCCGGTTCTCCTCCGCCTTGGAGACGGTGAGCCCCCGCTCGTCCAGATAGTGCTTCACATAGCCATAGGCCGTCTTGGCCGCCACCGCGCCGATGGTCCCGGCCCGGAACACATGGGTCTGACCGAACAGCTCAAAGGTGTATTTGTGGGCGTTGGACTGATACTCGCCGGAGAAGTTCAGGTCGATGTCCGGCACCTTGTCGCCGCCGAAGCCCAGGAAGGTCTCGAAGGGGATGTTGAATCCGTCCTTTACATACTTGGTGCCGCAGACGGGGCACACCGCGTCGGGCATATCCGCGCCGCAGCCATAGGGGTGGGCGGGGTCCTGGGCGTAGTCGAAGTCGGTGTGCTTGCAGTTGGGGCAGCGGTAGTGGGCGGGCAGGGAGTTGACCTCCGTAATGCCCGACATAAAGGCCACCAGGGAGGAGCCCACCGACCCCCGGGAGCCAACCAGGTAGCCGTGCTCCAGGGAGTTCTGCACCAGCTTCTGGGCGGACATATAGATCACGTCATACTTGCAGCGGATGATGTCCCCCAGCTCGGCCTCAATGCGGTCCACCACGATCTGCGGGGGATTCTCCCCATACAGATCGTGGGCCTTGCCCCACACCAGGCGCTTCAGCTCCCCGTCGGAGTCCTCCAGCTTGGGGGCGAACAGACCCTCGGGCAGAGGCTCGATGGGGTCGCAGCAGTCGGCGATAAAGTTGGTGTTCCGCACCACCACCTCCAGCGCCTTCTCCTTGCCCAGATAAGAAAACTCCTTCAGCATCTCGTCGGTGGTCTTGAAGTAGATGGGCAGGGGCTGGTCCGCGTCCTCAAACCCCTTGGAGGCCAGCAGGATATGGCGATACACCTCGTCCTCCGGGTCCAGGAAGTGGACATCGCCGGTGGCGCAGACGGGCCTGCCCGTCTCCTCCCCCAGCTGGACGATGGTACGGTTGAAGTCCCGCAGGTCCTCCTCGCTTTTCACCATGCCCTTGCGGAGCATGAACTGATTGTTGCAGATGGGCTGAATTTCCAGATAGTCGTACCACTGGGCCAGGCGCTTCAGCTCCTCCCAGGTCCGGCCCTTGACGATGGCCTGGAACAGCTCCCCCGCCTCACAGGCGGAGCCGATGATAAGTCCCTCCCGGTTCTCGTTGATGAGGGACTTGGGCATGATGGGAAAGCGCTTGAAATGCTCCAGCTGAGACAGGGAGATGAGCTTATACAGATTCCGCAGCCCCGTCTGGTTCTTGGCCAGCACGATCAGGTGCTTGGGGCGGCGGCGGACCTTGGAATTCTGCTTGCTCCGCAGGGTGAGCATATAGGGGTTGATGGCCCCCAGGGTGGTGACCCCCTTCTCCTCCATCATGGCAAAGAACGGGGGCAGCATATAGGCCACGGTGGCCGCGTCGTCGCTGGCCCGGTGGTGGTTGAACTCCGGCAGGTGCAGGTGCTGGGCCACAATATCCAGCTTGAACTTGCCCAGCTCGGGCAGCAGATTCTGGGCCAGGACCAGGGTGTCGATGGACGGATTGGAGAAGGGCAGGCCGTATCGGCGGCAGCCCTCCTCGATAAAGCCCATGTCGAACTCCGCGTTGTGGGCCGCCAGGGGCCGGTCCCCCGCAAAGTCCAGAAAGGCCCGCAGGGCCTCCTCCTGGCTGGGGGCTCCCTCCAGCATCTCATCGGTGATGCCGGTGAGCTGAATGATCTTCGGGTCCAGGATGCGCCCGGGGGCGACGAAGGTGTTGAACCGCTCTCCCACCTCTCCATGCTTCAGCACCACTGCGCCGATCTCGATGATGACCTCCCGCCGCCGGTCCAGGCCGGTGGTCTCGATGTCGAAACAGACGATCTCGTCGTCAAAGGGCTGGTCGGGCCGGCCGTGGACCACCACCCGGTCGTCCACATCGTTGATATAATAGGCCTCTACGCCGAACAATATCTTGATGTTCTTGGCCGAGTGCTTGGCGTTGGGGAAGGCGTGGGCCACGCCGTGGTCGGTGATGGCGATGGCGGGATGGCCCCAGGCCTCCGCCCGCTTCACCACGTTCTTGTCCACCCCCACCGGGGCGTCGGTCTTAAAGCCCACCGCCGTCAGGGCGTCCATGGCGGACATATTGGTGTGGAGATGCAGCTCCACCCGCTTCTCCGGGGCGGTGTCCTTCCGGGCCTTCCGCTCCGCCTCCATGACGGCCATAGGCTCCAGCACCATGTCGCCGTAAAAGCGGTCCATGTTCAGGCGGCCTTGGATTTTCAGGTGCATTCCGCTTTTAATGCCGTCCACCAGGGGCTTGCCCTCGTCCCCGGCAAAGAATTTGCTCACCCGGATGGAGCCGGTGTAGTCGGTGACGTCAAAGGACACCACCCAGGCCCCCCGCTTTTTCAGCTCCCGGTGGTCCACGGCGAACACGTCGCCCTCCACGATCACCGTGCCCATGTCCAGCTCCAGCTCCCCCATGGCGGTGGGTACCCGGGTGATAGGCTTGCCCATGAGACAGCGGCCGCCGGAGCTTTTCTCCGCCCGGGACACGGCGGGCTTGCCCGCCCCCTTGAGGGCCGCCTTGCGGAGGGCCTCCGTCCGGGAGAAGGCGTCCTGAGGCTCCGCCTTGGGCGCGGCGGGGGCCTCCTGCCTGGGGGGCGCGGGAGCGGGACGGGCGGGCTCCGGCTGAGGCGCTTCCGCCGTCAGCTTTACGGAGACGAAGCCGTAGGCCCGGCACAGGCTCTCCTCCGCCTCCCGCAGCAGATTGGGTCCGGCCCCCGCCGCCCCGGCCACCCGGATGCGGGCGCTGGGGCCGTTCCGGTCGATGTCCGCCCCGGTGACCTGCCAGCGCTCCACCGCCTGGGCCAGCTCCGGCCAGCGGCGCAGCGCATCAAATAATTGCAGAAAGGGTATGATCTGAGACATTCGTTCTCTACTCCTCGAAATCAAAGCGTATCGATCAGGGCGAACAGCTCGTCAACCAGCCGGTCCTGGGGGACCTTCTTGACGATCTGGCCCTTTTTGAACAGCAGGCCCTCGTCCACGCCCCCGGCAATGCCGCAGTCGGCGGCGGAGGCCTCGCCGGGACCGTTGACCACGCAGCCCATGACCGCCACGGTGATGGGCTTGTCCACGGCCTTCAGCCGCTCCTCCACCTGGCCCGCCAGGGAGATCAGATCAATGCGCGTCCGGCCGCAGGTGGGGCAGGATACCAGCTCCGCCCCGTCTCTCCGGATGCCCGCCGCCTTCAGAATATCCCGGGCGGCCACGATCTCCTGCACCGGGTCGGCGGACAGGGAGACCCGCATGGTGTCCCCGATGCCCAGGGCCAGCAGGCCGCCGATGCCCACGGCGGACTTCAGCGTTCCCATGCGGACGGTGCCCGCCTCGGTGACGCCGATATGTAAAGGATAATCACTTTGCTGCGCCATCAGCTGATAGGCTTTCATAGTGATGGGCACGCTGGAGGACTTCAGCGACACGCAGATGTCGTCAAAGTCGTACCGGTTCAGCAGCCTGATGTGGCCGAAGGCGGACTCCACCATGGCCTCCGGGCAGACCCGGCCATATTTGGCCAGAATTTCCTTCTCCAGCGACCCGCCGTTGACGCCGATCCGAATGGGGATGCCCCGCTGGCGGCAGGCATCGGCCACCGCCTTCACCCGGTCGGGGCTGCCGATGTTGCCCGGGTTGATCCGGACCTTATCCGCTCCGGCGGCGATGGCCTCCAGGGCCAGCTTGTAGTCGAAGTGGATGTCCACCACCACCGGCAGGGGGCTGTGCTCCTTGATCTCCCCCACCGCCCGGGCGGCGGCCAGGTCGGGCACGGCCACCCGGACGATCTGGCACCCGGCAGTGGCCAGGGCGCGAATCTGGGCCAGGGTGGCGGACACGTCGTCCGTCCGGGTGTTGGTCATAGATTGAATGGAAACAGGGGCCCCGCCGCCCACAGCGACCGAACCCACATGAATCTGTTTGGTCATAGGATTCCCCTCTCTTCCTTCTTACACGCCGAACAGCTTGCCCACATCGCTGAAGGTCACCACCAGCATCAGGCCCATGAGCATGGCCAGCCCGGCCATGTGGACATAGCCCTCATACTTGGGGTCGATTTTCCGGTGGAACAGCAGCTGCAAAATGCCGTTCAGCACCAGGAAAAACACCCGGCCGCCATCCAGGGCGGGCAGGGGCAGCAGATTCATTACCGCCAGATTCACCGCGATGAGGGAGGCGAAATAGGTCAGATTGTAAAAGGCCGCAAAGCGGCTCTGGGACTGGGTGCCCACGGTGTTCATGGTGTCCACGATTCCCACCGGGCCGGACAGGTCCCGGACGCCCACGGAGCCCGACACAATGTCCCCCAGGCTGACCCACACCAGCCGCACAAAGTCCAGCGCCGTGCGCCAGGCGTAGGCAATGCGCCCCGGGATGGACAGCGCCTCCACCTGGCGGCCCACATAGATGCCCCGGTAGTGGGTGGCGTTCCCCTTCTCGTCCACCCCGTCCTGCCGGTGCAGGTCCACGCTGCCCAGGTCCACCCGCCGGCCGTTCCGCTCCACCACCAGGCGGACCGTATCCCCGGCCCGGCCCAGGTAGAAAGAGGCGTTGCCGCTGACCAGCACCCGGTGTCCGTCCACAGACAGGAACCGGTCCCCGGGCTGAAGGCCGCAGTCCTGGGTGCCGTAGCCCTCCATGGGGCCGTTATACACCTCCACCGTCACATTCTGCTGGGGCAGATACAAAATCAGGATAAGCACCAGACCGGTCAGAAAATTCATGGCCGCCCCGGCGCACAGGATGATGACCTTCTTCCACCCCGCCACCCGGCCAAAGGCCCGGGGGTCGGCGGACTCGTCGTCCTCGCCCTCCATGGCGCAGAAACCACCCACAGGGAGGGCGCGTAGGCTGTAAAGGGTTTCCCCTTTCTCCCGTTGGAACAGGGCGGGTCCCATGCCGATGGAAAACTCGTTGACCTTCACGCCCAGGCACTTGGCGGCCATAAAGTGGCCCAGCTCATGGACGGCGATCAGCAGACTGAACAGCAGAATTGCCAGGATAATATACATAAAACCTCCAGAGGATCGGGCGGCAGACTCAGCCCACTGCGGCGCGGGCCGCCCGGTCCGCCTCCAGCACGTCGGTCAGGGTGGGGTCCTGCACCACGGGCACCTGCTCCATGGCCCGCTCCACCCGGTCGGCGATGTCCAAAAATCCGATGTCCCCCGCCAGGAAGTGGGCCACGGCGGCCTCGTTGGCCCCGTTGAGGATGGCTCCGGCGGTGCCGCCGGTGCGGGCGGCCTTCAAGGCCAGGTCCAGACAGCGGAAGGTCTCCAAATCCGGCTCGCCGAAGGTCAGCGGCCCGCAGTGCCACAGGTCCAGGGGCGTGGCCGGACCCGGGGTGCGGCGGGGCCAGGTCAGGGCATACTGGATGGGCACCCGCATATCCGGCGCCCCCAGCTGGGCGATCATGGCGTTATCACAGTATTCCACCAGGGAGTGAATCATACTCTCCCGGTGGACCACGATGGAAATTTTCTCCGGCGGCATCTGGTAGAGGTGCATGGCCTCGATGACCTCCAGCCCCTTGTTCATCAGCGTGGCGGAGTCCACGGTGATCTTGGCCCCCATGGACCAGTTCGGATGGCGTAAGGCGTCTTCCCTTGTCATGCCTTCCAGTTCCTCGCGCTTCTTGCCGTAGAAGGGGCCGCCGGAGCAGGTGAGGATCAGGCGCTTGACCTCTCGCCGGTCCCGGTTGCCCTCCAGCGACTGGAACAGGGCGGAGTGCTCCGAGTCCACGGGCAGGATCTCCGCGCCGTAGTCGCGGGCCTCCTCCCGCACCAGCTGACCGGCGCAGACCAGGGTCTCCTTGTTGGCCAGAGCGATGCGCTTGCCCTCCCGGATGGCGGCCAGCGTGGGCCGCAGACCCACCATGCCCACCACGGCGGTAAGCACCGTGTCGGCGCTGGGAATGGCGGCGGCCTCCATCAGGCCCTCCATGCCCCCCAGCACCCGGACGTTGGTGTCGGCCAGCTTCACCCGCAGTTCCGCCGCCGCGCGCTCGTCCATCATCACCGCCAGCTCCGGGCGGAACCGCCGGGCCTGGGCCTCCAGCTTATCCACGCTGGAGTTGGCCGTCAGGGCGGCGACCTCCATGCCGCAGGCCTCAATGACCTCCAGCGTCTGCCGGCCGATGGAGCCGGTGGCGCCCAGCAGAGAGATTCGTTTGCTCATATCCCTTCTCCTCCCTTAAAACGCGGGAATCACCTGGACCAAAAGCAGCAGCAGCGGGGCCGCGAAGGTCATGGAGTCAAAGCGGTCCAGCATTCCGCCGTGCCCCGGCAGCAGGGTCCCGTAATCCTTGATGCCATACTGGCGCTTCACCAGCGAGAAGGACAGGTCGCCCAGCTCGGTAATGGCGCTGCCCAGCAGACCGTAGACCACCATCCGCGGCATCGAGACCGCCAGGTGGGCAAAATTCTGAAGCAGCAGCCCATACACCAGCAGGATGATCCCGCCGGAGACGATGCCGCCGATGTAGCCCTCCAGCGACTTGTTGGGGCTGACCTTGGTGATGCCCCGGTGCTTGCCCAGAAAGACGCCGGCGAAGTAGGCCCCCGCGTCGGTCAAAAAGGCGCACAGCACGGGCAGCAGCACCCGGTAGCTTCCGTGGTCCATGATCCGCAGCCGGACCAGAGAGGACAGCAGAAACGGAATGACCAGCCCGCCGAACAGGCAGACCATCACCTGCTCAAAGGCGATGGCCTTCTCGTCGTCGTAGAGACGGATGGCCGACCAGAACAGGGTGACCATCAAAAACAGGGAGCAGGCCAGCATCACCGCGCTCCCCCACCCCAGCCAGTAGCCCAGGGGGATGGCCACGGCGGAGACCGCGGTGTAGACATACATCAGATTGTGGTGGGCCACCCTGGTCGCCCGCAGCAGCTCATAGGAGGCCAGGCCGGTGATCCCCGCCACCATCACAGCCACCCAGAGGGTGGGGGCGAACAGCAGCACCCCGAAAAACAGCGGGGCCAGCACCACCGCCACAACGATTCTGGTTACCACAGGTCAAACACCTCCATACCGGCGATTCCGGTGCTGATAGACCGCAATGGCCCGGAGCAGCTCGTCCTTGGAAAAGTCGGGCCACAGCACGTCGGTAAAATAGAACTCCGCATAGGCCGACTGCCACAGCAGAAAGTTAGAAAGCCGCACTTCCCCGCTGGGCCGGATGACCAGATCGGGGTCGGGCACACCCTTAGAGAACAGATACGCCCCAAACTGCGCCTGACTGAGCTGATGGGGGTCCGCCCTTCCGGCCTGGCAGTCCTGGGCATAGGCCATAGCCGCCCGGACCAGCTCGTCCCGGCCGCCGTAGTTCAGGCAGATGTTCACCTGGCAGCCCTCGTAGTGCCTTGAAATTTCCCGGGTGCGCTCACACAGGTCCCGCAGCTCCGGCGTCAGGGGCGACAGGTCGCCGAAGAACTCCATCTTCACCCGGTCCCGCTCCATCCGGCCGATGGCCTCCAGCAGATACTTTTTCAGCAGCCCCATAATGGCGGAGACCTCCTCCCCCGGGCGCTTCCAGTTTTCGGTGGAGAAGGCGTAGACGGTCAGATAGTCCAGGCCGATCTCCTTGCAGTAGGTGGCAATGGTGCGGAAGGTCTCCGCCCCCGCGGCGTGGCCCGCCGTCCGGGGCAGACCGCGCTTTTTCGCCCAGCGGCCGTTGCCGTCCATAATGATGGCCACGTGCCGGGGCAGGTGGTCAAAGTCTACCGGAGGGGCGCTCTCCTTCTTCCCTCTGAAAAAAGCCATACGCTAACATCCTTATCGCAAAAATGCAGAAGCCGGCGCGGGAACGTCTCCGCCCCCACGCCGTGTTCTGCATTTTGTTTCTCGTTCGGGCCGGTCCGATCAGACCGCCATCAGCTCCTTGTCCTTCTTGGCGGTGAGCTCGTCGATCTCCTTGCAGCGCTTATCCGTCAGATCCTGGAGTTCCTTTTCCAGCTCCTTCTGGTCGTCCTCGGTGATGTCGCCGTTCTTCTTCATCTTCTTGAAGTCTTCCATGGCGTCCCGGCGGATATTGCGGACGGCGACCTTGCCCTCCTCGCCGTACTTTTTCACCTGCTTGGTCAGCTCTTTTCTCCGCTCCTCGGTGAGCTGGGGGAAGGCCAGACGGATCAGGCGGCCGTCGTTCTGGGGGTTGATGCCCAGGTCAGACATCTGGATGGCCTTCTCGATGGCCTTCAGCAGGGTGGCGTCCCAGGGCTGGATCACCAGGGTGCGGGGGTCGGGAGAGGACACCGCCGCCACCTGGTTCAGCGGCGTGGGGGTGCCGTAATATTCTACCATAATGCGGTCCAGAACGCCGGCGTTGGCCCGTCCGGCCCGAACCGAGGCAAAATTGGACTTGACGACCTCGATGGTCTTGGTCATCTTCTCATCATAAATCTTATTTTCGGGGCTCATGCTCGTGACTTCCTTTCCTTATTCCGAGTTTCGCGGGACTCAGCCGCCTACGATGGTGCCGATCTTCTCGCCCATAATGGCCCGGAGGATGTTCTCCGGGTCCTTCAGGGCAAAGAGCAGTACAGGGATCTTGTTGTCCATGGACAGCGAGGTTGCGGTGGAATCCATCACCTTCAGGTGCTGGGCCAGCACGTCGTCATAGGTAATGGCGTCGTACTTCACGGCGGCGGGGTCCTGCTTGGGGTCGGCGGAATAGACGCCGTCGATGTTCTTGGCCAGCAGGATCACGTCCGCGTCGATCTCCGCAGCGCGGAGCACGGCGGCGGTGTCGGTGGAGAAGAAGGGGTTGCCAGTGCCGCAGCCGAAAATGACCACGCGGCCCTTCTCCAGGTGCCGGATGGCCCGGGAGCGGATGTAGGGCTCGGCCATGGCCCGCATTTCAATGGCGGTCTGCACCCGGACCTCCACGCCCTTCTGCTCCAGCACGTCGGCCACAGCCAGGGCGTTGATGGTGGTGGCCAGCATCCCCATGTGGTCGGCGCGGACGCGCTCCATCTGGTCGCCGCCGTCCTTCACGCCGCGCCAGAAGTTGCCGCCGCCGACCACCACGCCCACCTGGACACCCAGGGCCACGCAGCGCTTGATGACGTCGCACACCTGACCGATGACATGGAAGTCCAGTCCGCGGGACGCTTCGCCCGCCAGGGCCTCGCCGCTGATCTTCAACAATACTCGCTTATACTTAGGTTGCTCCATGGGAACCACTCCTGTCTTTTTTCTTGTTCTTTATTTTAATATAATTCTTCCCGTTTGCATAGAGGAAAACGCAAAATCTTTTAGAAAAAAACGCCGGGGGTCCAAGCGCGGACCTCCGGCGGGGTGATTTTTTGGACTTTCCAGTGCTCCGAAGCCGTCCCGGTCCACAGCCCGGCCCTTCCTCAACGGCATTTCACCGCCGTCAGGCTGTTGTTTCTGCCCGAATGATAGATCGGTGTCCAATCCACCTTCCGCACCAGGGCGACCAGAGAAATGGGGATGTATGTCAGCATAAAGGCGGGGAAGGTCGCAATGTACAGCAGCTTCTTATGGGTGGGGATGTGGATGTTCTTCCACTCACACAGCACGGTGGCCGCCCCGTAGAGCAGCAGACCGAAGTAGAAGCTGAACAGGGTGGAGGACACAAAGCCCATGGCCACCCGCAGCACCCGGCGCACCAGGTACAGGGGTTCGCTCAGGCAGGCAAAGCCCACCGTCAGGTTAAAGACGATCAGCGCCAGGGTCAGCAGTGTGCCGGGGGCCACGGTGATGAACATATCGTAGCAGGACCAGCTCCGCCGCCCGGGCTTTTGAAGAAAGCCCTTCACCAGGGCGGGGCCGTAATTGGTGTCCACCTGATAAAAGCCCTTGGACCAGCGCATCCGCTGGTTCCAGGACTGGCGGAAGGTGGTGGGCTGCTCGTCGTAGATCACGGCCTTTTCACAGTAGCCGATGCGCTTGCCCTTCAGCGCGCAGCTGACGGAGAACTCAATGTCCTCGGTGAGCAGATGATAGGGCCAGCCGCCGTTCTCCCGGATCACATCGGCAGAGACCAGGAACCCGGTGCCGGACACATGGCAGTTGGTGCCCAGTCTCATCCGGGGCCGGTTCAGGAACCGGGCCTCCCGCAGGAACCACACGGCATAGCCGGCGGAGATCCAGTTGTCGCCGAAGTTGCTGGAGTTGCGGTAGCAGGTGATGGCGGCGTAGTCGCCGGCGTCATAGACCTTGTTCATCTCCGCCACAAAGCTGGGGTCCACCAGGTTGTCGGCGTCGAAGATCAGGTAGCCGTCATACCGGTCCTTCCCCTCGGCAGCCAGGGTGCGGAACAGATAGTCCAGGGCGTAGCCCTTCCCCTTCTGCTCCTCATTGAACCGTTCGTAAACCATGGCTCCCGCCCGCCGGGCCACGGCGGCGGTGTTGTCGGTGCAGTTATCGGCCACCACATAGACGTCCAGCAGCCGGGCGGGGTAGTTCTGCTCTTTCAGGCATTGTATCAACGTCCCGATCACCCCCGCCTCGTTCCGGGCGGAGATCACGGCGGCGTAGCGGTGCAGCGCCGCCGGGGCGGCATCGGTCTTCTGTTTGCCGGAAAACAGCCCGATCACCAGGTAGACCATCTGATAGAAATAGAGCACGGCGAACACCGCCGCCAGCATAACATTAAATAGCTCCAGAATTTGAATGATCCGCATAACATTTTCACCTTTGTACCTGTTTTGAAGTCATTCGCTCCCGCAAGCCGGGCAAAATCGCCCTGCCCCGGGAGCTGCCCTATCATAGCACGTCGGCAAAATATTGCAATCTTATTACATAATTGTTAATAGAAAATTAAAAATTACTTTTTGCCCCCAAAGTGTCAAGCGCAATTTTTGGCAGAACTTCGGCCCTCTCTGTC
>URTG01000043.1 GCA_900550705.1 uncultured Eubacteriales bacterium
CCTCCCCACGGGCCCGGAGGATGGCATCTTTATAGCCCTGGGAGGCATCGCACTCCTCGGTGGCGATGAGCCGGGTGGCGATCTGCACCCCGGCGGCCCCCATGCCCCGGAACCGGGCCATATCTTCCCCGGTCAGGCCGCCCCCTGCCACAAAGACGGGGATATTCCGGCCATATTTCTCTTGATAGGGGGCCAGCTCCGCCAGCACCTGGGGCAGGATGTCCTCCAGCGGCTGGGCCGTACCCTCCAGCAGGTCGTCCTCTTTAAAGCCAAGGTGTCCCCCGGCCTTGCAGCCCTCAATGACCAGAAAGTCCGCCGTCCCGCCATAGCGCTTGTCCCAGGTTTTCAGAATGAGCTTGGCCGCCCGGGCGCTGGACACGATGGGGGAGAGGGCGATGTCCGCGCCCTTCACCAGACCGGGCAGCTCCAAGGGCAGGCCCGCCCCGGAGATGATGGCGTCCGCCCCCGCCTCCACCGCCGCCTGGGCCAGGGGGGCATACTGCCGCATGGCCACCATCAGATTGACAGCCACCAAGCCGTGTCCGTTGGAGAGACGGCGGGCTTTTTCGATCTCCTGCTTCAACCCCCGCAGGTCGGCTTCCTGGGGATTTTGACGGAAGTCTGGCTCCCGATAGCCCGCATGGGCCGCGCTGACACATCCCATGCCTCCGCAGGCGGCCACCGCCCCGGCCAGGCCGCCCAAAGACACCCCCACGCCCATGCCCCCCTGGATGACAGGCAGGGCCAGCTGCTTCTTCCCAATTTGAACCATATTATATCAAACCCCATATAATCTGATTTTTAAAACTGGATTATATGATATCATAAAAATGATTTTTGTCAATGACAGATAAAAAGAAGAACATCTGCACAGCAGATGTTCTTCTTTTTGGTGCGCGAGGCGGGAGTCGAACCCGCACGCCCTTGCGAGCACTGGCACCTGAAGCCAGCGAGTCTACCAATTCCACCACTCGCGCATCCTGTTCGGTTGTGCGCTGTCGTTCAGCGCGAGAGTTATAATACTACATGGAAGGGCGGATGTCAAGTGGTTTTTGAAAAAAATTGAAAGCGGTCTTACCCCAGCCGCACGATCTCCTCGATCGGCAGGGCGCACAGCAGGGTCTGTGCCTCCTGCCGCAGGCCGTGGGCGTGGTTGACGGCATCCAGGACCGGGCGGGCAAGGTCGGCGGGGACGACGATGGCGATGATCTCCCGCTCGGCGGTCAGGTTCTGATCGCAGGCCTGCTCCAGGGCCTCGAAGCCGGCCAGACGGGCCTTGATGACGGTACCGCCCCGGGCGCCGGCGGCCTTTGCGGTGGCCATGACGGCGTCGGTGAAGCCCCGGCGGCAGGCGGCCAGGATGAGTTTATTTTCGGTGTGCTCCATGGGTTCCGTGTTCTCCTTTCGTCGCAGCTCCTCCCACTGATAGGTGGCAAGGCGGGCGGCTAAATTGCTCAGGGCGGCCAGGGGGAGGGAGAAGACCAGGCCGGAGGTCTCCAGCTCGCCCCGCAGCTCGCCGTCCAGGTCCCGGAGGAGGGCGCGGGCGGCGGCGGGGGCGGCCAGGCTGAGGACCACGTCCTTCTCTGTGGACCCCAGGCCCAGAATATCCAGAATTTCCGAGGTGGCGGTGCCCCGGCCGGGGCATTGCAGATGCAGCCCCACGCCCCGGGCGGCGTATCGCTTTTCCAGGGCCGCGCCGCGGCCCCGTTCGACAATGGAAATGACGGCCTTCATAGCTCCGCCCCCTCTCGGTCAAAATACAGCACACAGTCCTCCACCTGCTCCAGCCGGGCGCGGAGCCGGCGGCGGGCCAGGTCGTGGCGCACCTGGCTGGCCAGGCCCATGACCTGGATGGTCACCAGAGGCGTCATGGCCACCAGGGCCACAATGCCGAAGGCATCGGTCATGCGGTCGCCCCCCAGGGCGGAGCAGGCCCCCATGGCGAAGGGCAGCAGAAAGGCCGCCGTCATGGGTCCGCTGGCTACGCCGCCGGAGTCGAAGGCGATGCCGGTGAAGATGGAGGGCACGAAGAAGCTCAGCCCCAGAGACAGGGCGTACCCCGGCACCAGCACCCAGAAAATGGGCAGTCCGGTGAGCACCCGGAGCATGGACAGCCCCACCGAGACGGATACGCCCACCGACAGGGCGGCCCCCATGGCCCGCTGGGAGATGGAGCCGTTGGAGACCTCCTCCACCTGCTTGGTGAGAACGGCCACGGCGGGCTCCGCCTTGACGATGTAATAGCCCATGAGCATCCCGGCGGGGATCAGCAGCCAGGGCCGGGTCCCGCCGGCCAGGGCGGCCCCCAGCAGCTCGCCGGCGGGCATAAAGCCCACATTCACGCCGCACAGAAAGCACACCAGCCCTAAGCCGGTGTACAGCAGTCCCGCGGCGATCCGCAGCAGCTCTCCCCGCAGAAACCGCCGGGTGACCAGCTGAAACAGCAGGAACAGCGCCGCCATGGGGGCCAGGGCGGTGACTACCTCCCGGGCATAGTGGGGCAGGGCGGACCAGAACTGCCGGGCGGCCTGGGCGGTGTCCGCCAGGGCGGGGGCGGCGATGGCCTCGTAGGCCGCGTCCTGGGGCTGGTAGACGATGCCCAGCACCAGCACAGACAGCACCGGCCCGATGGAGCACAGGGCGATGAGACCGAAGCTGTCGCTGGCGGAGTTGGCATCGCTCCGGGCGGAGGCAATGCCCAGACCCAGGGCCATGATAAAGGGCACGGTGATGGGCCCCGTGGTCACGCCGCCGGAGTCGAAGGACACGGGGACGAACCGGGCGGGGGCCAGGGCGGCCACCAGAAATACCACCGGGTAGCACAGCACCAGCATCCGCCGCAGGGGGATGGCGTACTTGACCCGCAGGGCCGCCGCCGCCAGGAACAGGCCCACCCCGGCGGCCACGGTGAGGATGAGCACCCGGCTGTTGATGGCCGGGACCTGTCGGGCCAGGACCTGGAGGTCCGGCTCCGCCACGGTGCTCAGCACCCCCAGAATAAAGTATACCGCCAGAGGCAGCAGGGGATTTTTGGCCCGGCTCACCGTGGAGCCCACCCCCTCGCCCATGGGCAGCATGGACATATCCACCCCCAGGGTGAACAGCCCCATGCCCGCCACCAGCAGCAGCGCGCCGAACAGAAACAGCACCAGCGTCCCCGGGTCCAGGGGCGCGGCGGTGACGGACAGCAGCAGCACCAGCGCCGTGATGGGCAGCACCGAGGCCAGGGATTCCTGCGTTTTTTCAAAGAATAGACGATAGCTGTGCAATGGGTCACGCTCCTTTTTAAATCTTTTTTTCTTATTATAACGGGGTAGGTTCGTCCCTGTCAAAAAGGCGGGATGGCAAGACTGATTTTATATTTTTGGACCAAAAACCGGATCAGAACATGGTAAATATCGCAAATTTCAATTTTTTACGAAGCTTTTTTGAAACATACGGGTTCGGCTCAGCTTGTGTTTACGGAATCTTTATACCAGGACGGCAAATCTGAACAGGTACGGCGGAAAAAAGGCACCGGATGGCCGGTATGCCTACGGCTCTCCTTGGCGGGGAGGACTTTTTTGACCACCGGCTCCCAGAATGTAACATAGTTGATATTCTTTTTCGCCCGGAACCGCTACACTGGGGGCAGCTGGAACAAAACCACGAAGTTTGGCGAAGTTTCTCCGGTTTCCTGCCGTTTTGAGACAAAAAACGCCGATTTGCCTTGCTGGAGCGGTCCACGGAGAAAAGACCTTGTGTACTTTCACCATTGACATCTGTTCACCGGGGCGATTATAATGGGCAGCATCCTGAACCATCCCCCCGGGAGAAGCTCAGGGTCGGGGCCGCTGCGGCCCCCATTTTGTTCCGGGAACGAAATTTAGGAGGGAACTCAAATGAAAAAGTATCTTGCTATGGCGATGGCCTGTGTGCTCAGCTTGGGTATGCTGGCCGGCTGCGGCAGCAATAACGGCGGCAGCGCCGCTTCCACTTCCGGCAGCAACGCCGCTTCCACTTCCGTCTCCGCCTCCGGCGACGCCATTTACATCGGCGGCATTGGCCCCCTGACCGGCTCCGCTGCCGTGTACGGCCTGGCCACCGCCCATGGCGCCCAGATCGCCGTGGATGAGATCAACGCCCTGGGCGGCATTCAGTTCGTCCTGGACTCTCAGGATGACGAGAACGATGCCGAGAAGTCCGTCAACGCCTACAACAATCTGAAGGGCAAGGGGATGCAGGTCCTGTACGGCACCACCACCACCAACCCCTGCGTGGCCGTGGCCGCTGAGACCAATGCCGACCGCATCTTCCAGCTGACCCCCTCTGCCTCCTCCACCGACGTGACCAACGGCCGCGACAACGTGTTCCAGGCCTGCTTCACCGACCCCAACCAGGGCAAGGCTGCGGCCGACTACATCAAGGAGCACGGGCTGGGCACCAAGATCGCCGCCATCTATAACAACGGCGACTCCTACTCCACCGGCATCTTCAACGCCTTCCAGGCGGAGGCCCAGGCGGTGGGCCTGGAGATCGTGGCCGTCAGCACCTTCCCCGATGACAACAACGCCGACTTCACCGTGCAGCTGGGCGAGGCCCAGAGCGCCGGTGCCGACCTGGTGTTCATGCCCATCTACTACACCCCCGCTTCCCTGATCCTGAACCAGGCCAAGACCATGGGCTACGCCCCCACCTTCTTCGGCTGCGACGGCATGGACGGTATCCTGGACCTGGAGGGCTTCGACACCTCTTTGGCCGAGGGCCTGATGCTCATGACCCCCTTCAACGCCTGGGGCGAGGACGAGCGCACCGTGAACTTTGTCACCACCTATCAGGAGAAGTTCGGCGGTGTGCCCAACCAGTTCGCGGCCGACGGCTATGACTGCATCTACGCCATCTACAATGCCTGCCAGAAGGCCGGCGTCACCGCCGACATGAGCGCCAGCGAGATCTGCGACAAGCTCATCGCCACCTTCACCGACAGCGCCTTCTCCGTGGACGGCCTGACCGGCACCGGGATGCACTGGAGCGCCAACGGCGAGGTCTCCAAGGACCCCGTGGTGGTCAAGGTGGTGGACACCAAGTACGTCACCCAGTAATTCCAAGCAGCAAACCTATTCTGAGAGGGCTGCCGGGTCTCTCGGCGGCCCTCTCCGCTTATCCGCTCCGCATGGCGAAAACGTCCGCAGCCCCGGCCGGCTGCCGAGGTTTTCGCTATGCGTGTATTCGCAGCAACGAAATGGATGGAAGAACACTGAGAGAAAGAAGAAAGAGGTGACCCAGTTTGAGCATCCTCAATAACCTGATCAACGGCATCAGCCTGGGCAGCGTATACGCCATCATCGCCCTGGGCTACACCATGGTATACGGCATTGCCAAAATGCTGAACTTCGCCCACGGCGACGTTATTATGGTGGGCGCGTATATCTGCTTTTTCACCATGAGCCGCCTGAGCAGCTCCCTGCTGGTGGGCGCGGTGGCCGGGACCCTGCTGGCTATGGTGGTGTGCACCGCGCTGGGCGTGGTGATCGAGCGGCTGGCCTATAAGCCGCTGCGGCAGGCCCCGTCCCTGGCCGTGCTCATCACCGCCATCGGCGTGAGCTACTTCCTGCAGAACAGCGCCCTGCTGCTGTGGACCTCCAACCCCAAGTCCTTCCGCTCCGTGGTGGGCACCGGCTCCATCAAGCTGATGGGCGGCCAGATCACCATCACCTATGCCGCCCTGCTCACCGTGATCGTCTGCGTGGTGGTCATGCTGGGGCTGACCTGGTTCACCGGCAACACCAAGATGGGCAAGGCCATGCGGGCCTGCTCCGAGGATAAGTCCGCCGCCCAGCTCATGGGCATCGACGTGAACACCACCATTTCCATGACCTTTGCCATCGGCTCCGCCCTGGCGGCCGTGGCCGGTGTGCTGTTCTGCTCGGCCTACACCAACCTGATGCCCACCACCGGCTCGCTGCCCGGCATCAAGGCCTTCACCGCCGCGGTATTCGGCGGCATCGGCTCCATCCCCGGTGCGCTGCTGGGCGGTATCCTGCTGGGCATCATTGAGATCTTTGCCAAAGTGTTCAACAGCAACATCTCCGACGCCGTGGTCTTCCTGGTGCTGATCGTGGTGCTGCTGGTCAAGCCCACCGGCCTTCTGGGCAAGGTGGTCCGTGAGAAAGTTTGAGGTGGCGGACATGAAACAGAAACATCCCTCCCGCCGGCAGTGGATGAGCAAGGGCCTGACCTATCTCATCGTGATCGGCTTCTACGCGGTCATTCAGCTTCTGAAGGCCGGGGGCATGGTGTCCCCCTCCATCCAGGGCCAGCTGGTGCCCATCTGCGCCTATGTTACCATGGCGGTCGCCCTGAACCTGGTGGTCGGCATCTCCGGCGAGCTGTCTCTGGGGCACGCGGGCTTTATGAGCGTGGGCGCCTTCTCTGGCATCATCACCGCCATGTCCCTGCAGCAGGCCATCCCCAGCGCCCCCGCCCGGCTGGCGGCGGCCATGCTGGTGGGCGCGGTGTGCGCCGGGATCGCCGGCGTCATCGTGGGCGTGCCCGTGCTGCGCCTCCAGGGCGACTACCTGGCCATCGTCACCCTGGCCTTCGGCGAGATCATCAAGAACATTTTCAACATCCTCTATGTGGGCGTGGATGCCGAGGGCCTGCACTTCTCTATCACCAACGAGGCCGACCTGCACCTGGGCGAGGGCGGTATGTCCATCCTGAAGGGCCCCATGGGGGCCACCGCCAATGGAAAGCTGTCCAGCTTCACCGCCGGGATCATCCTGGTGCTGCTGGCCCTATTTATTGTGCTGAATCTGATCCACAGCCGCTCCGGCCGGGCCATTATGGCCCTGCGGGACAACCGCATCGCCGCCGAGAGCGTGGGCATCAGCATCACCAAGTATAAGCTGATGGCCTTCGTCACCTCCGCCGTGCTGGCCGGTGCGGCCGGTGCGCTGTACGCCATGAACTACTCCTCCGTGGCCGCCAAGAAGTTCGACTTCAACACCTCTATCCTGGTCCTGGTGTTCGTGGTCCTGGGCGGTCTGGGCAGCATCCGCGGCTCCGTCATCGCCGCCGCCTTCCTGACGGTCCTGCCCGAGTTCCTCCGCACCCTGAACCTGGACCAGTACCGGATGCTGGTGTACGCCGTCGTCCTGATCGTGGTGATGATCGCCACCAACAGCAGCCGCTCCCAGGAGTTCTTTGCCCTGTGGAAGCAGAAGCTGTTCAGCGCGGAAGCGGAGAAGGGAGGGTCCAGCAATGGCTAAGGAATTCAAGAAGGGCAAAATGGTGCCCGTACCCAGCCACTCCATCGTCCCCGAGCGGGACGTGGGCAAGATGCCCGTTCTGGAGTGCCAGCACCTGGGCATCGACTTCGGCGGTCTGACCGCCGTGAACGAGTTTAACCTCACCGTGGGCCAGACGGAGATCGCCGGTCTCATCGGTCCCAACGGCGCGGGCAAGACCACCGTGTTCAACCTGCTGACCAAGGTATACCAGCCCACCCGGGGCACCATCCTCCTCAACGGCAAGGACACCCACGGGATGTCCATCGCCCAGGCCAACCGGGCGGGCATCGCCCGGACCTTTCAGAACATCCGGCTGTTCAACAACCTGTCCGTGGAGGACAACGTGAAGATCGGCCTGCACAACCAGATCCGCTACCCCATGTGGGACGGCATCCTCCGCCTGCCCAAGTTCTGGAAGCAGGAGAAGCTGGCCCACGAGAGCGCCCTGGAGCTGCTGTCCATCTTCGGAATGCAGGACCTGGCCAACCACGAGGCCGGCTCCCTGCCCTACGGCGCCCAGCGCCGGCTGGAGATCGTCCGCGCTCTGGCCACCAACCCCTCTCTGCTTCTGCTGGACGAGCCCGCCGCCGGAATGAACCCCTCGGAGACCGCCGAGCTGATGGAGAACATCGTCAAGATCCGCGATACCTTCCACATCGCCATTATGCTCATTGAGCACGACATGAACCTGGTCATGGGCATCTGCGAGGGCATCTGCGTGCTGAACTTCGGCCAGATCATCGCCAAGGGCACGGCCGAGGAGATCCAGGCCAATCCCAAGGTCATCGAGGCCTATCTGGGCAGCCAGAAGAAAGGGGGCGCCAAGGGATGAATACCATTCTGAAGGTGGAGGATATTAACGTCTATTACGGAGCCATCCACGCCATCAAGGGCGTGTCCTTCGAGGTCAACCAGGGCGAGGTGGTCACCCTGATCGGCGCCAACGGCGCGGGCAAGTCCACCGTCCTGAAGACGGTGGCCGGACTGCTCGCCTCCCACACCGGGTCCATCGAGTTTATGGGCCAGCGGCTCAACGGCATTCCCGCCCACAAGATCGTGCCCAAGGGCCTGGCTCTGGTGCCCGAGGGGCGGCAGATCTTCCTGCAAATGACCGTGGAGGAAAATTTGCAGATGGGGGCCTTTACCCGCCCCGCCTCGGAGTTCGACGCCAGCATTGCCGACGTGTATGAGCGCTTCCCCCGCCTGAAGGAGCGCCGGCGTCAGGTTGCCGGAACGCTGTCCGGCGGCGAGCAGCAGATGCTGGCCATGGGCCGCGCCCTCATGTCCAAGCCCACCCTGCTCATGCTGGACGAGCCCTCTATGGGCCTGGCCCCCATCCTGGTGGACCAGATTTTCGACATCATCCAGGAGCTGAACCGCCACGGCACCACCATCCTCCTGGTGGAGCAGAATGCCCAGATGGCCCTGTCTGTGGCCCACCGGGGCTATGTGCTGGAGACCGGCAAGATCGTCGCCACCGGCACCGGCGCAGAGCTGCTGGAGAACGAGGCCGTGAAGAAGGCCTATCTGGGCGGCTGAGTACGGTTTTTCGGTTCCCCAGTTTCACAGGTTATCAAGGCAAAAAATGGACTGTCTCGGTATAGTGAGGCAGTCCATTTTAATTTTGATCTGTGGAGTATCACGGGCGGCCGCCCCTACACACAGATGGTGGTTCCGTAGGGGCCGATGTCCTCATCGGCCCGTTTCGTTGGTGCATCGGTTATCGCGGGACGCTGAGGACAGCGTCCCCTACGGTCTGATGTTTTGGCCTTTCCGCAGGGGCGGCCGCCCGTCGTTGACCACCCGGTTTTCGTAAAAACAAAGGGGCCGCTATTTCCAGCGGCCCCATGTCGGTGCAATGTTAACTCAGCCGCCCCGGAACCTCTGTGATCCCGTGCCGCTTGGCGTAGCCGGTGAGCATCAGGGTCAGTGCGCCGTCGCCGGTGACGTTGCAGGCGGTGCCGAAGCTGTCTTGCAGGGCGAAGATGGTGAGCATCAGGCCCGTGCCGGTGTCGTCAAAGCCCAGCACGCTGATGATGAGACCCAGCGAGGCCACCACCGTGCCCCCGGGCACACCGGGTGCGCCCACGGCGAAGATGCCCAGCAGCAGACAGAACAGCACCATCGTGCCCAGAGAGGGCAGGGTGCCGTATAGAATCTTGGACACGGTCATCACGAAGAATACCTCGGTGAGCACCGAGCCGCACAGGTGGATGTTGGCAAACAGGGGGATGCCGAAATCCACCAGGTCGGGGCGCAGCACCTTGGACTTCTTGGCGCAGCGCAGGGCCACGGCCAGGGTGGCGGCGGAGGACATGGTGCCCACGGCGGTGAGGTAGGCGGGGCCGTAGTGCCGGACTACCTCCCAGGGGTTGGAGCCGGAGTAGGCCCCGGCCAGACCGTACAGCAGGGCCATCCAGAGATAGTGCCCCGCCATGACGATCACGATCACCGCCAGGAACACGGGGAACTGCCGGGTGATGGACCCCTCATAGGACAGACCGCAGAAGGTGCAGGCGATGAACACCGGCAGAATGGGAATGACCACCCGGGTCACCACCGCCAGGACGATATTCTGGAACTCCTCTAGCACCTGCGTGACCGCCTTGGCGTGGGTCCAGGTGGCGGCCAGGCCCACCAGAATGGAGAAGATCAGGGCGGACATCACGGACATAATGGGGGCGATCTGAAGGTCGAACAGCAGCTCAGGCAGCTCCCGCAGGCCGTCTGCCGCGGGCTGGATGGACAGGTGGGGGATGATGAGGAATCCGCCGCCCATGGACATCAGCGCGGCGCACACCGAGGAGGTGTAGGCCAGAATCAGCGCCAGCCCCAGCATCCGGGAGGCGTTGCTCTGCAGCCGGGTGATGGAGGGGGCGATGAAGCCGATGACGATCAGCGGCACACAGAAGCTGATGAGCGAGCCGATGAGGTTCTTCGCCGTCAGGATCACCTGCATGATCACAGCGCCTGCGGCCATCTCCCCGGCCAGCAGGCCCACCAGGATGCCCGCCGCCACCCCCAGCACCAGCCGGGCGGGCAGGGTACCCAAAATCTTTTTCATAGTGAACTTCCTTTCTCTCCTTGGCGGAGAACCCTTCGCGCTCCGCCGAAAACATAGTCAATATCCAGCTTGTCGAAAAAGTGGCTTCGCCGCTTTTTTGCCAAGCTGCAAACATTTTAACTGCGTTAAAATGTTGCTGATCTCAAGGAAAGGGACCCCTGACGGTTCCCTTTCCAACTATCCTTCCCTCCGAATCCTTTGGCCGGAAGGACTTTTTCGACAGCCTAAATATCCTATCATATCAGGGGAAAAAAGGCAAGGGAGGCGGGGGAAAAACCGCCCAGATGCTCCAGAAGAATCCGGATACCCAGCAGGATGAGCAGTCCGCCCCCGAATTGGGAGGCTCTAGTCCGCAGCGCGCCGCCGCAGACGCCGCCCGCCGCCGCGCCCAGGGCGGACAGACAGAAGGTGGTCCCGCCGATGACCCCTGCCGCCGGCAGCGGCTCCACCCGGAGAAAGGCGAAGGTGATGCCCACCGCCAGCGCGTCGATGCTGGTGGCCGCCGCCAGGGGCAGCATGGCGCGGGGGGAGAAGGAGGCGTCCCCCCCGTCCTCCTCCCCGGCGGAGCACATCATGTGCAGCCCCAGCCCCGCCAGCAGCAGAAAGGCCACCCAGTGGTCCACCCGGGCGATGGCCCCCTGAAACCGCACCCCCAGCAGCCACCCCAGCACCGGCATGGCCGCCTGCGCCCCGCCGAACCACAGCCCGCAGCACAGGCAGCGCCCCGCCCCCGCCCGCCCTGCCGCCAGCCCCTTGCACACCGCCGCCGCGAATGCGTCCATCGACAGCCCCACCGCCAGCAGAAACAGCTCCCCCAAGGACATCATGAACCCCTCCTCCCTCGATACGGAAAGTCTATGCCCCCAGGCCGGGCCGGACCACAAAAATTTTTGCGGGAATTTGCAAAAAAACGTTGACACCGCAGGGAGAGTATGATACTATAAGTCCTGCGCTGAACGGCGCACAACGGAACAGGATGCGCGAGTGGTGGAATTGGTAGACTCGCTGGCTTCAGGTGCCAGTGCTCGCAAGGG
>URTG01000044.1 GCA_900550705.1 uncultured Eubacteriales bacterium
GGGAAGGTGGACCGCGAAGCGGGCCGGATGAGGGGGACCAAAGGGTTGTGAGCTCCTACGACCCGGCCTTACGGTCATTTTACGCCTTATTCTTCCGCCGGTAGTAATACTCCGCGGCGGCGGTGAACAGCACGTCGGAGGAGGAGTTCAGCGCGGTCTCGCAGGAGTCCTGGATGACGCCGATGATGAAGCCGATGCCCACCACCTGCATGGCCACGTCGCTGGCGATGCCGAACATGCTGCACGCCAGGGGGATCAGCAGCAGGGAGCCGCCGGCCACGCCGGACGCGCCGCAGGCGGAGATGGCGGACACCAGGCTCAGCAGCAGGGCGGTGGGGTAGTCCACGGCGATGCCCAGGGTGTTGGCGGCGGCCAGCGTCAGAATGGCGATGGTGATGGCAGCGCCGGCCATATTGATGGTGGCGCCCAGGGGGATGGAGACGGAATACTTCTCCTTATCCAGGCCCAGCTCCTCGCACAGGCTCATGTTCACAGGGATGTTGGCGGCGGAGCTGCGGGTGAAGAAGGCCATCACGCCGCTGATCTTCAGGCACTTGAACACCAGGGGATAGGGGTTTTCCCGGGTGCAGAAGAACACGATGATGGGATTCAGGATCAGAGCCACGAAGAACATACAGCCCACCAGCACCAGAATCACATGGAGGTAAGAGGCGAAGCCCTCCAGACCCACGGTGGAGGCGGTGCTGAACACCAGGCCCATAATGCCGAAGGGGGCCATATTGATGACCCAGCGGATGCTGACGGACAGGGCGTCGGCAATGTCAGACAGGAGGGCACGGGTGGTGTCGCTGGCGGCGCGCATGGCCAGACCGAAGATCACGGCCCAGGTGAGCACGCCCACATAGTTGGCCTCCATCATAGACGTCAGCGGATTGCTGACGGCGTTGAGCAGCAGGGTGCTCATGACCTCCCAGATGCCGCCGGGGGCGGCGGCCTCAGCCCCCTCGGCCAGGACCAGGGTGGAGGGGAACAGGAAGCTGGCGGTCACGGCGCACAGGCCGGCGGCAAAGGTGCCCAGCAGGTACAGGAGCACGACCATGCCCATGTTGCTTTTCTGCCCCTGCTTGTGGTGGGCCAGGGCGTTGACCACCAGGGCGAAGACCAGCAGGGGGGCCAGGGCCTTCAGCGCGCCGACAAACAGGCTGCCCAGCAGGGTAAGGGCGGTGAAGCCCGGGCAGGCCAGGCCGAGGACAATACCCACGACCAGACCCATAAGGATTCGCTTGACCAGACTGATCTGGTTCCATGCACGGATAACTTTCAAAATAATCTTCCTTTCTCTCTTTCTTCCCTCCGTTCCGGCACCTTCCTCACGCCGGGGACAGGAAAGGAGCGGGCCGAATGTGGAACACACATCGGTCCGCCCCATTACACAGTATCTATTATAAACACTTTTGTCTCTCTTGGGAAGACTTTTTTGCAAATCTCTTGAAAAATTTTTAGTTAGGTCCACCCGTTCCGAAAGGAATCGCTATACAGAAGCGCAAACATCGGATATGATATCCGTAGGACGATACAGAGCGGATAGGGGGCAGCGGAGTGGACCGAGAAATTGTGCTGGATTTTACCGAAGTCCGCTCCCTCTGGGAGCTGCATGAACATTTGAAAGAGGTGTTTCACCTGCCGGACTATTATGGTCGCAACATGGACGCGCTGTGGGACTGCCTCTATTGCGCCTTTGCAGCTCCCACCACCATCGTGTTGAAAAATATAGACCGGCTTCCGGCGGAAATGAAGGAAGCCGGGGATATTCTGCGGGCCCTGTTTGGGGAGCTGGAGAGGCGGGACGAGAACGTTACCATCAAAGAAGAATGAAACACCGGGAGGCTCCGAACCGTTTGGCGGAGCCTCCCGATTTTTTATGGCTTGTGTTGTCAGCTCAGGTGCCAGATCTCCTCATTATACTGCCGGATGGTCCGGTCGGAGGAGAAATAGCCGGACTTGGCGATGTTCACCAGCATTTTCCGTGCCCAGGCCAGGCGGTCCTCGTAGTCGGCCAGGGCCTGCTTCTTGGCGGCGATATAGTCCTCCACGTCCAGCAGGGTCATAAACCAGTCCTTGGTCTTCAAATCGGACCACAGGGCAGACAGGCGGGCAGGGTCCCCCAGGGTGAGGAGCTGGGGGGAGACGAGAAAGTCCACCAGCCGCTCCACCGCCGGGCGGTGGTAGTGGTCCCGGGCGGAGTAGGTCCTCTGGGCGTAGTAGGCGATGACCTGGTCGCTGGACGCGCCGAAGGTGTAGATGTTTTCCGGCCCCACCAGCTGGGCGATCTCTACGTTGGCCCCGTCCATGGTGCCCAGGGTGACTGCGCCGTTGGCCATCAGCTTCATGTTCCCGGTGCCGCTGGCCTCCTTGGACGCCAGGGAGATCTGCTCCGACAGGTCGCAGGCGGGGATGAGGACCTCGGCCCAGGAGACGTTGTAGTTCTCCACCATAGCCACCCGCAGCCAGGGGCGGACCTGGGGGTCGGCCTCGATGAGGGCCTGGAGGGTGAGGATCAGGTGGATGATGTCCTTGGCCATCACATAGGCCGGGGCGGCCTTGCCGCCGAACAGCACGGTGATGGGCCGGGCGGGCAGACGGCCCGCCTTGATCTCCAGATACTGATCAATGACATACAGGGCGTTCATCTGCTGGCGCTTATACTCGTGGAAGCGCTTGATCTGCACATCGAAGATGGAGCGGGAGTCCAGCTCCAACCCCTGGGCCGACCAGAGCAGGCGGCACAGGCGGTCCTTGTTCTCCTGCTTCACCTCTAACAGGCGGCGGAGCACCGTTTCGTCCTCCGCCAGGGGGAGGAGGCGCTCCAGCTCCATGGGGTCCCTCCGCCAGCCCTTGCCGATGAGCTCATCCAGCAGGGCGGACAGGGCGGGGTCGCAGCTCTCCAGCCAGCGGCGGAGGGTGACGCCGTTGGTCTTGTTGTTGAATCTCTGGGGGTAGAGCTGGTAGAAGGGCTTCAGCTCCGACTGCTCCAGAATGGAGGTGTGCAGGGCGGCCACGCCGTTGACGGAGAAGCCGTAGTGGATGTCCAGATGGGCCATGTGGACCCGGTTTTCCCGGTCCACAATGGCCACGGCGGGGTCCGGGTGAACGGCCTTTGCCCGGCGGTCCAGCTCCAGCAGGATGGGCACCAGCTGGGGGGCCACCTTCTGGATGTAGGCCAGGGGCCAGGTCTCCAGGGCCTCGGCCAGAATGGTGTGGTTGGTGTAGGCACAGGTGCGGGTCACCTGGTCGATGGCCACATTCACCGGCACGCCCCGCTCCATCAGCAGCCGGATGAGCTCGGGGATGACCATGGAGGGGTGGGTGTCGTTAATCTGCACCACCGCGTGCTCGGCCAGCGCGGTGAGGGGACAGCCCCGCTCCTCCAGCTCCTGGAGCATGAGCTGGGCCCCGGCGGACACCAGGAAATACTGCTGATACACCCGCAGCAGACGGCCCTCCTCATCGCTGTCGTCGGGGTAGAGGAAGGAGGTGAGAACGTGGGGGATGTCCTTCCGGTCGAAGCGGATGCCCACCCAGGGCTGGGGGGCCGGCTCCTCCACGTCGAACAGGTGCAGACGGCTGGCGGTGGTCCGGCCCGCGCCGGGGATGGGCAGGTCATAGAGCACCGCGTTGACCGAAAAGCCGCCGAAGGGGACGGAGAAGGTCTTCCCCGTGGGGATGAGCCAGCTGTCCGCCTCCAGCCAGGGGTCAGGCTCCTCCACCTGCTTGCAGTGGGCAAGGTGCTGGCGGAACAGGCCGTAGTGGTAGTTCAGCCCCACCCCGTCGCCGGGCAGACCCAGGGCGGCGATGGAGTCCAGAAAGCAGGCCGCCAGACGGCCCAGGCCGCCGTTGCCCAGAGAGGGCTCCGGCTCGGTGGAGGCGATGACGCTCAGGTCCCGGCCCAGGTCGGCCATCAGGGCCTGCACCCGGTCGTAAAGTCCCAGCGCCAGCAGCTGATTGGTCAGCAGCCGCCCCACCAGGAACTCGGCGGAGAAGTAATAGAGCTTCCGCGCTCCCTGGGGCGCGGGGCGGTCCTGGGCCATGCGCCGGGTGAGGAGGAGCAGGGCCTCGTAGAGCTGGTGGTCGTCGCACTGGTCGGGGGACCGGCGGAACCGCTCCTGGGTGAGTTGAAACAGCTTTTCCTTTAATTCCATCGAGAAGGTTCTCCTTTCGATTCACATTCCGATTCGGGTTCGCAGGGGCGGTTCTGCTCCGGCAGCCGCTGGAAGGTCTGCATGGTGCGGCGCAGCTTTTGGGCCAGCGCCGGGGTGCAGACCCCAGGCAGCATCCGCCACTGCCAATTATTCCCCAGGGTGGAGGGGGTATTCATCCGGGCCTCGCTGCCCAGACCCAGAATGTCCTGCATCTGCATCACGGCCAGGTCCGCCGGAGAGGCCCAGCCCCCCCGCATCACGCCCCAGTGGTAGCCCTCTCGTTTGGACAGACGGAGGTAGTCCCGGGCAAAGGCCGCCGTCTTTCGGGGGATGGTGGCCATCCAGCCCTGGATGGTGTCGTTGTCGTGGGTTCCGGCGTAGACCACGCAGCGGCGGTCGTAGCAGTGGGGGAGATAGTCGCTGCCGCTCTGCCGGTCGTCAAAGGCGAATTCCAGAATTTTCATGCCGGGGTAGCCCGTCTCCTGCCGCAGGGCGTGGACGGAGGGGGTGAGAAAGCCCAGGTCCTCGGCGATGATGTCCCGGGGACCCAGGGCGGCGTTCACCGCCCGGAAGAACGCCGCCCCCGGGCCGGGCCGCCAGCGGCCGTTCCGGGCGGTCTTCTCCCCGTAGGGGATGGCGTAATAGGCATCGAAGCCCCGGAAGTGGTCGATTCGCAGGGTGTCATACAGCCGGAACTGGGCGGCGATGCGGGCCAGCCACCAGCGGTAGCCGTCCTGGGCCATCCGGTCCCAGCGGAACAGGGGGTTGCCCCAGAGCTGGCCGTCCTCGCAGAAGGCGTCCGGCGGCACACCGGCCACCTGGGTGGGTCGGCCGTTCTCGTCCAGCTGGAACTGGTCCGGGGCGGCCCACACGTCGGCGCTGTCCCCGGCCACATAGATGGGCAGGTCGCCGATGAGGATAATCCCCTTGGCGTTGGCATAGTCCTTCATAGCCCGGAACTGGCGGAAAAAGAGGAATTGGACCCCCTGCCAGAAGGCCACGTCCTCCCCCAGCCGCTTCCGCGCCGCGGCCAGGGCGGCGGGCCGTCGCAGCCGCAGGGGCCGGGGCCACTGGAACCAGGACTTGCCGCCCCGCTCGTCCTTCAGCGCCATAAACAGGGCGTAGTCGTCCAGCCAATGGGCCTCCCGGGTGCAGAAGTCCCGGAATTCCGCACTGGGCCGGGCCAGCAGGCGGCGGCAGGCCACCCGGAGCACCGGGTAGCGCGTTTGATACAGCAGGGCGTAGTCCACCGCGGCGGGGTCCGCGCCCCAGTCCAGGGACCGGTACTCCTCCGGCTTCAGCAGGCCCTCCTGGGCCAACACGTCCAGGTCGATGAAGTAGGGGCTGCCCGCATAGGAGGAGAAGGACTGATAGGGGGAATCCCCATACCCCGTGGGTCCCACGGGGAGAAGCTGCCAGCAGGACTGGCCCGCCGCCGCCAGAAAGTCGATAAACGCCCGGGCGGCGGCCCCCATGGCGCCCACCCCGTAGGGGGAGGGGAGTGAGGACAGGGGGAGCAAAATTCCGGCGCGTCTCATGGGGCGTCGCCTCCCTTCTGGTCAGAATGTCCGGCGGGGGGTGCGGTGCTCTCCCCCGGCAGCAGGTGAAAGGGCACGGTCTCGTGCCGGGCGGTCCCGGTGCGGATGCCGTCCAGCAGGGCGCGGACCCCGTCCCCCGCCAGCTGCTGCACGTCCTGGCTGATGGTGGTCAGCCGGGGCAGGGAGTAGCGAGCCATAGGGATGCCGTCGAAGCCCATGACAGACAGGTCCCGGGGGACCTGAAGCCCCCGGTCGGCCAGGGCACGGATGGCCCCCAGGGCCATCACATCGCTCATGGCGAACAGGGCGGTAAGCTCCGGGGCGCGGTCCAGCAGGGCGACGGCGGCCCGGTAGCCGTCCCCCATAGCGTAGCGGCAGGTCTCATACTGCCGCGCCCGGTCAAAGGGCAGCCCGTGGCGGGCAAAGCCGTCCTCACACCCCGCCAGCCGCAGGGCGCTGATGCCGCCCCCGGCGGGGCCGCCCAGAATGCCAATCTGCCGGTGCCCCAGCTCCGCCAGGTGGTCGATGGCCTGGGCGGCGGCGGCCCGGTCGTCTATGCTCAGAGAGGACAGCCGGGGGTGGTCCAGTCCCCGGGCGGAGGCGGTGAGCAGCACGGCGGGCACCGTCACCCGGCGGGCACCGGCCCGGAAGCGGGCCAGGTCGCCCCCCAGAAAGAAGATGCCCAGGGGCTTCTGCTCCTGACACAGGCGGGCGGCGTAGGCCGTTTCGTCCTCCTCCCCGTCCAGATAGTGAACGGCGGAGTGCAGGCCCTCGGTATGCAATAAAAATTGCAGCTGCTCGGCCAGGGGGGGATAGAGCATATTCTGGGGGCCGGTGAGCAGCAGGGCCACCCCGGCGCTGGCCTGCTGCTTCAGCCGCTTGGCGTTGCGGTTGAGCTGAAAGTCCTGCTCCTTCACCACCGCCAGCACCCGGGCGCGGGTGGCGTCGCTGACGTCGGAGTGGCCGTTGAGCACCCGGGAGACCGTTGCCGTTCCGCAGCCGGACAGCCGGGCGATGTCTTTGATGGTCATGGGATTCCTCCTGGGCTGAGGAATCGGGGGTGCACCCCCGGTTCCCCGGATTGGAAACGTTTCCGAATCAATACCCATTATATTACCGAGGTGGAGGGAACTATGCAAGACCCTTCCCCGTTTCAGCGGAAAACTTCGGCGAGCTGCCACAAAATAAAGGTTCAAATTTGTGCAGTTTTATGGAATCAGGGGGGTATCAGGCCGGGTGACAGATTTTTTGTTGTCATTTTTCGGACAATCCGCTATAATATAAGGAATCAGACGAAACGGCCGCGTCTGCGGCCATGAAGGAGGCCCGCTATGAGCAACTATGTCATTTCCATCAGCCGTGAGTTCGGAAGCGGGGGCCGTCTCATCGGAAAGCGCCTGGCTGCCCGGCTGGGCATCCCCTGTTACGACCGCACCATCATCCAGAAGACGGCGGAAAAGAGCGGCCTCTCCCCGGATTTCATCGCCCGGGCGGAGGAGCGGGCCCGCAGCCGGTTCCACCTGTCCATCGCCCATGTGGGCATCGGCGGGGCCGCCATGCACCACGGAGTGCCCGTAAGCCACCAGGCGTTTTTCGCCCAGGCGGACGTAATCCGGGAGCTGGCCGATCAGGGCCCCTGCGTCATCGTGGGCCGGTGCAGCGACTATGTGCTGGGAGACCGGCCGGAGTGCCTGAAAATCTTTATCCACGGCGACCTGGCCCACCGGGTGACCCGCTGCCGGGAGGACTACCGCCTGGACGACCTGGACTTAGAGCGCCGGGTGCTCCAGATGGACCGGGGCCGGGCCAACTACTACAATTATTACACCGGCCGCCAGTGGGGCGATATGCACCGCTATGACCTGGCCATCAATTCCAGCACCGCGGGGATCGACGGCTCGGTGGAGCTGATCGCCGCCCTGCTGGCCGCCCGCCAGACCCGGGACATCGCCCAGGCCCGGGAGTGACACAGAGAGAAGGACGATACCCTTGCAGCAACCATGGCTTCGCCGCCTGACCCGGGGCGGGGCGCTGCTGCTGGCTCTGGCCAGCGCCGCCCCCGCCGCGCAGGCGGATTTTTTGCCGGAGCAGGACCTGACCCAGGCCGTTTCCGCCCCCGCCCCCCAGACTGTGGCGGGGAACCTTGACCCGGCGGCGGACTACCGCGCCCTCCGGGCAAAATTGACCGCCCTGGGCCTGACCCAGGAGGAGACCGACGCCCTGTGGGCCCGGCGGGGTTCTACCCTGCTGGAGGAGTGTTCAAACGGGACCTTCCCCGCCGACTGGACCTGGCAGGCCCAGCCCAACTATCAGCCGGACCGGGCCGCCCGCTATCAGGCCACCCAGGGGGAGACCCCGGCGGAGACCGTCCTCCGGGTGAACCTGGACCTGGATCTGACGCCCTATGACGACGCAGTCCCGGCGGAGGCGGCGGACAGCCCCCTGGTTCTGGTGAACAAGTACCACGGCCTGGCCCAGGACTATGTCCCCCCGCTGGAGACGCTGGGGAGCCAATACGGCCGGGGGGCGCTGCGGCCCGAGGCGGCCCGGGCCTTCCGCGCTATGGCCGACGGGGCCAGGGCGGAGGGCATCCGCCTGAACAGCGTGTCCGCCTATCGCTCCTATGAGACCCAGACCGCCCTGTATCACAGCTACTGCCAGAAATACGGCCAGACCCGGGCGGATACCTTCTCCGCCCGCCCCGGCTTTTCCGAGCACCAGACCGGCCTGGCGGTGGACATCAACACGGCCAGCCTGTCCGCCCACTTTGAGCGGACGAAGGAATACGCCTGGCTCCAGGCCCACTGCGCGGAGTATGGCTTCATGCTCCGCTACCGGCAGGGGCAGGAGAACATCACCGGCTACTGCTACGAGTCCTGGCACTACCGCTATGTGGGCCGGGAAATCGCCCGGTACTGCATGGACAACCAGCTGACCTATGAGGAATACCTGGCCCGGCAGGCCACCGGGGACAACGCCGCCCCCCGGCTGTGGCAGGGGGGACAGGCCCTCTCCCTGGGTCATGGGGCCCAGGTGTGGGGCGGGCACCTGTATCTCTCCGCCCACTCCCTGGCCGAGGCCCTGGGCTGGTCGGTGAGCGCCGCCCCGGGGACGGGGGACACCGTGCTCTACACCGCAAACCACACCGTCCGCCTGTTCCGGGGGAACTACTGCCTGGCGGACGATACGCCGGTGCTCCTCTCCGCCCCCAGCGCAGCCCTGGAGGGGGACTGGTATCTTACCCTGGACGACTGGGCGGCGCTCCTGGGCTGGACGGTCCGGCAGGAGGAGATCGGGCTGGTGCTGGAATGAACGGATGGTCTCAGGCTCCGATGAGGACAAATTTGCAGCTTGTCAAAAAAGTGGTGAAGCGAGTTTTTTGACAGTCTGAAATTTTGCCGCCATCGGGGCTTTTTTATGCTCTGCGGCTATGCTATAATGAAAAAAACCCTCCCAACGCCGGAGGGAAGAATGAAACATAACGGAGGAACCCTCTATGCCCTATTTTCTGCTTGCCGCCGCCCTGGTGGTGCTGGACCAGCTGGTGAAGCTGCTGGTGCTGCGTTTCATCCCCCTGGGGGGCCGGGTGCCCCTGATTCCCCACCTGGTGGAACTGACCTATGTGCAGAACACCGGCGCGGCCTTTTCCCTGTTCTCCCGGCACACCTGGGTGCTGGCGGTGGTGTCGCTGGCGGTGTCGCTGGTGCTGGCGGCGGCCCTGTGGAAGGGCTTTTTCCGCCACCCGCTGGGAAAGCTGGCTCTGAGCCTGCTGCTGGCCGGGGCGGTGGGCAATCTCATCGACCGGGCCCTCCGGGGGTATGTGGTGGATATGTTCAATTTCCTGTTTATGCGCTTTGCGGTGTTCAACGTGGCGGACATCTGCGTGGTGGTGGGCGGCATCGGCGCGGCGGTCTACTATCTGTTCCTGGCCGACCGGCTGGAGCCCGGGAAGGGAGGGGCGGACCGTGCAAACCCTGACGCTGACCGTTGACCAGGGCGGCCAGCGGGCCGACGCCCTGGTGGCCCGCCTGGCCCCGGAGCTGAGCCGCTCCGCCGTCCAGCGCCTGCTGGAGGCCGGGGCCGTCACCCAGGGGGACCGCCCCCTGAAAAAGAACGACAAGCCGGCGGCCGGCGCGGTGCTCACCGTCACCCTGCCCGACCCGGAGCCGGTGGAGATCGTGCCCCAGAATATCCCCCTGGACATCGTCTATGAGGACGACGACGTGATCGTGGTGAACAAGCCCGTGGGGCTGGTGGTCCACCCGGCGCCGGGGCATCCGGACGGCACTTTAGTCAACGCACTGTTATATCACTGCGGTTCATCACTCTCTGGAATCAACGGCGAGCTGCGCCCGGGCATTGTCCACCGCATCGACCGGGATACCTCCGGCCTGATCATCGCCGCGAAGAACGACCGGGCCCACCTAGCTCTGGCCGCCCAACTCCAGGATCACACCCTGGCCCGGGTGTATGAGGCCGTCACCGTGGGCGGGCTGAAGGAGGATTCCGGCACCGTCAACGCCCCCATCGGCCGCCACCCGGTGGACCGCAAGCGCATGGCCGTGGACCGCCTCCACGGCCGCCCCGCCGTGACCCACTGGCGGGTGCTGGAGCGCTTCTCCGGCTACACCCATGTGGAGTGCCGCCTGGAGACGGGCCGCACCCATCAGATCCGCGTCCACATGGCCTCCCTCGGCCACCCCCTCCTGGGGGACGTGGTCTACGGCAGCAAAAAGCCCTGGCCCGGCCTGGCCGGCCAATGCCTCCACGCCCGGCGGCTGACGTTCGTTCACCCCGCCACCGGCCTGCCCATGACGCTGGAATGCCCGCTGCCGGAGTGGTTTGAGAAGGTTTTGGAAGGGTTAGCAAGGAGGAGTTAGGGGGTGCGTGGGGGGAGCCTTGGGCGTGCGCTTCTTGTGCCCGAGGAGTTCGCCCCTTGTGTCACTTCTGTTCAGCCCCTGCGGAAGAACCGCCATATAGAAAAAGCTCAGCTTGTGGAAAAAGTTGGGGTCAGGTGATGTACCTGGCTCCAACTTTTATTATAGAACCCTTTTATTGTAGAACCCAAGTTTGCGGAGGACATTCACCCCAAATTCACCCCAAAAGCAAAAAAGAGAGCGCGTCATAAAACAGAAAAACCCCGTAACCGTTGCGGTTACGGAGTTTCGCTTGGAGCTGCTAGGCAGATTCGAACTGCCGACCTCATCCTTACCAAGGATGCGCTCTACCGACTGAGCTACAGCAGCAAATGGCGACCAGGAAGGGGTTCGAACCCTCGACCTCCGGCGTGACAGGCCGGCGTTCTAA
>URTG01000045.1 GCA_900550705.1 uncultured Eubacteriales bacterium
ACAGTTTTTATTGGGCTCCTATTGTATAATGCGATTTTTGGTGTTTATGCGGTGTTGCCCTATAATATCATTTTACTGAAAGAGCGATGGGAGGATTTCTCTTGCAGAAGCTGCTGTTTATTTATAATCCCGCCTCGGGAAAGGGGCGGGTGGCCGAGGGCCTGTCCGCCGTGTTGGATGTGTTTACCAAGCACGGGTGGCTCACCACCGCCTACCCCACCCAGTGCCGGGGGGACGCGGCCCGGGTGGCCCGGGAGCTGGCCCACGACTACGACCGCATCGTCTGCGCCGGGGGGGACGGCACTCTCAGTGAGACGGTCACCGGCCTTATGCACACCGACGACCCGCCGCTGCTGGGCTATCTGCCCTTCGGCTCCACCAACGACTGCGCCGTCACCCTGAATCTGCCCACCGTGCCAGCCCAGGCCGCCGCCATCGCCGCGGGAGAGGGCGTCCCCCGCCCCAGCGACATCGGCAAGCTCAACGGCCAGCCCTTTGTCTATGTGGCCGCCTTCGGGGCCTTTACCAACGTGGCCTACGCCACGCCCCAGGACCTGAAAAACGCCTTTGGTCACCTGGCCTATGTGATGGAGGGCATCGCCTCACTGCCCACCATCACCCCCCTGCATCTGCGGGTGGAGTACGACGGTCAGGTTCTGGAGGACGACTTCTACTTCGGCATGGTGACCAACGCCCTGTCCATCGGCGGCGTGAAGCCCCCGAAAATCGAGGCCGTGGTGCTGGACGACGGGCTGTTTGAGGTCAATCTGGTGAAGAAGCCGGTCAATCTGGCCGACGTGGCCAACGGGTTCCAGAGCCTCCTCTCCCCCACCGGTCCGGGCAGCGGGTCGCTGATCCATCTTCAGACCTCCCACCTGGTCATTACCAGCGAGACGCCCATCCCCTGGACCCTGGACGGAGAATACGGCGGGGAGCACAAGGTCACAGAGATCGAGATCTGTCCCCGGGCGCTGACCATTATCCGGGGCAGCTAAAAAATATTTTTCCGCGCAGCAAAAGGGCCGCAGCAAGCATCTGCTTGCTGCGGCCCTTTCGCTTTGAGGTCAGTCAGAGAAGTTGCTCTATTTCGGATAGAGGTCTACCTAGTAGAGTACAGGGAGAAGTAAGGAAGTAGGGGGTAATTTGTGTAAAGAGATGGACTGGGATCAGGACAGCTCGTAGCTCTCCTCGACCTGCACCTTGCCGCTGCGGAAGCGAACGCTGCCGAACAGGAAGGCGAACGCCACGACGCCCAGGTTGGCCATCAGCAGGGGCAGAGGCAGCTTGAAGGAGGAGGTGACACCGGAGACGACGATGACCAGAAGGTCAACAATGCACAGGGCCTTCAGAGCGCCGTTGCTGATGTGGAAGTTAGACTTGTTCCAGGCCTCGGGCAGGACCTTAGGCATATTCCACAGGCACAGCACGATCATGGTCTTGGTGATCGCGCCCACGGTGATGGTGATGTTGCTGATGATGTCGATGTCGATACCGAACGCGATGGGCACGAAGCCGATCACATAGTAGAAGCCCAGCAGGATCAGGGGCGTGCGGTACTTGGGGTGCAGACGGGCCAGGGAGCGGGGATACCAGCCGTCGTTACAGGCCTGCATCAGGGGCTTGGTGCAAGTGGCGATGGAGCTGTTCAGGGTGGTCAGCAGGGCCATCCAGCCGCCGCCGATGCAGAACAGGTAGTACAGGGGCTTGGACAGGATCGCGTTGGCCACAACGGTCATGGGCTGGCCGGCGACCTCAGCCACGGGCAGCACGCCGGAGGCGACCACGCCGATCAAGCCATAGAACAGGGACACGCCCAGGGTGGAGAACAGCATAACGCGGGGAATATCGCGGGTGGGATTCTTCGCCTCGCCGCTCATCTGCGTGACGTACTGTGCGCCATCACAGGTGTAGCTCATAAGGACGGATGCCTGCCACAGGCCGACGGCACCGTGGGTCATGAACTGGGTGGGCTCGAAGTAGTTGCCGTCCAGCTTGGTCAGACCGACTGCGGTAAACGCGGTCAGAGAGATGACCAGAATGATAACGGCTGCATTCTGAATCTTAGAGAATGCGTTGATACCAAAGGTGTTGGTGATGAACAGGAAGGTCAGGATGGACAGCGCGATGACCTTACGGCTCACATTGGGCAGGAAGGGCATGGCATAGTCTGCGAAGGACAGCGCGTACATACATAGTGTAACACTGGTCAGCAGAGCGATCATGGAGTAGGTACCGGTCCAGCGGGGGCCGAGGAAGGTACCGACCATGGAGTAGTCACCGCCACGGAAGCGGGCGACGGAGTTCAGGAAAATCTGGGGGGAACGGGCCAGGACTGCGATGATACCGCCGATTACGAAGGCGATACAGACGCTTCGGCCAGTCTCGTCGATGCCCCAACCGGTCAGGGACATGATGCCCGAACCGATGATGGAGCCGACACCGACAGCCATCAGATCCCAGAAACCAAGAACGCGCTTTAGGTCTTTTGTGGACGACAGATTTTTGTTGTTGTCTGACATTGGGTTCTCTCCTCTCTTTTGATACAACATCTATTCCCAGCGGGCGGCGGCTGGGCCGCCCGCTATGAATACAAAGGACTTACTCGCGGTAGTTCTTCGCGAACTCCGCCTTCAGGGCGCTCAGCTTCTCGGGGTCACCGGCCACACGCAGGCCGGTCAGCGCCATGAGCTTACTGGCCAGAATGCACTGGTCAATGGGGTACTCCTGGCAGGTCAGCAGAGCGGTCTCGTCGGCGTGACCCACGGGAACAGGCTCGCCGTCGTGCACGATGGGGAAGGTGATCTCCACGGTGGGGATCTTATAGGCCACGCAGCCCAGGTCAGAGGAGGCCTTGGGCAGGTTGCCGAAGGTGAAGCGGGAGGAATCAATGCCCAGGTCCGCGGCGTAGCTGGCGGCGTTGTGATACAGGCTGGGCACGGGGGTGGCGCAGTACCAGGGGGCGTCCCACTTATAAATGGCGGTGGTATCGGTCATCAGCTCTGCGCCCTTGATGACGTTGTCGATCCGGTGCATCATGGAATTCAGCTCGGCAGAGTCGTTGGTACGCACCTCCACATTCAGCGTGGCCTCGTCGGGGACAGAGTTTGCAGCGGTGCCGCCCTTGGAGATGATGTAGTGGATACGGTTGGTCTCGACCATGTGCTCACGCATGAACTCCAGGCCCATGCAGGTCAGCATGACGGCATCCAGTGCGCTGCGGCCCTTCTCGGGGGCGGAGGAGGCGTGGGCGGAGCGGCCCTTAAAGGTGAGCCAGTGGTCGTGGGTGGGCCAGACGATGGCCTTGCCGGTGACCTCGGAGCCCCACTCGGCGCCGTAGTGGTTGGCCAGCATCAGGTCCACCTCGTCCATGTAGCCGCCCTCCAGGATGTAGTGCTTAGATCCCTCCAGCTCCTCAGCGGGCGTACCGTAGACGATGACGGAGCCGATGTCCTGGAAGGCCTCCTTCAGACCCAGCGCAGCGGAGAAGCCGGAGGCGGCGATCAGGTTGTGGCCGCAGGCGTGGCCGTTGGGCAGCGCGTCGTACTCCAGCATCAGGCCGATGACAGGGCCGCCCTCCTTGCCCTTGAACACGGCCTTGAAGGCGGTGGGCATATCAATGTCCTGATGGAACTTGGGGTGCTTGCCCACCAGACCGCGCTGGACCTCGAAGCCCTCCTTCTCCAGTGCATTCATCACCAGGGTGGAAGACTGGAACTCCTCCCAGCCGACCTCCTTGAATTCCCAGATCTTCTTGGCCAGCTTATGGACCTTTTCGCGGTTTTCATCGATGACTTCCATCATCCGCTGTTCGTTCGGGGTCATTCTGATTCCTCCATTTCAAAGTAGCAAAGCCGATTCGTTGCTGTGCAGCTTCTGTCTGTGTGCTGCACCTCCGTTCAACTTGATGCCAGTATACCCACGGAGCGTTAAAACTCCGTTAACAGGTGCAGTCTGCACAAAAAATTTTAAAACGAAAACGAATCTACCGTTAATAAAATACTTGCCGAAACGGGACAAAGCCACGTTTCGGCAAGTGTATGCAGAGACGGCGGGAAAACGCCGCCGATATTGATTGTTCCTTTCAGGGTGCCGGCCTCTGGGCTTCCGGCGCATTTTTCATCTGGCGCAGCTCCTCGGCCCGCTCCGGGTCCCCGCCGCACTCATAATGGCGGATGGTATAGGGCAGCAGAATGTGCCAGCGGTGCCCCGTCTTTTTTGTGTCGTAGTATTCGGCCATGGCGTGGTGCCACAGCTGCCGCTTGCCCATGGCCAGGCGCTGATAGACATAGTGCTTGTAAAACTGCTGCTTGAACTTATAGATGACGCCCCGATTCCACGGCAGTTCCACAACCAGGCCGACCTCCAGCAGCTGATCCAGCAGGTCCACCAGCTCCATGGGCGGCAGTCCGGTCAGAACGGTCAGGTCCTCCAGGTCGGCCTGCTCAAATTGGATGGACATGGCATCCAGCACCCGCCGCTGCTGGGGCGTCAGCCGGTCCAGCCGCAGCTGGATCAGCATATCCACCCGGGGCAGAGGATGGTCCGAATCCCATCCCTCCTGCTGGATCGCATTCAGCAGCTCCATCAGGGCCAGAGGATTGCCGCCGGTGCGAAGGAACAGCGCGCGGAGGGCCTCCTCCTTGATGGGTTCCTTCAGCACCTTACCGGCGATCGAGGCGGTCTCCTCCTCGGTAAAGGGGTTCAGCGGCAGGGACACGGTCAGATTCCGCTCCTGCAGCGCAAGGAGCATCCCCCGGACATTCTTCTCCTCACTCGTTCGACAGGTTGCAAGGAGAAAAATCTGATCGTTTCCGAATTCGATCATGATCCGCTGCATGAGCTGCTGACTGACCGGGTCCATCCACTGGAGACTGTCAAAGTACATAATGATCCGCCACCGGCTGACCAGCTCCTTGAACAGGGCCAGCACATTGTTGATCAGGGCGGCGGTCCTCTCCGTACCGTACACCTCCCGATCAATATTGGGGGAAAGAATGGAGGACAGCATCTCCGTGCCCTGCTCCGACAGATGTACCGTCCCGATCTCGCACAGGTTCTCCAGCTGGAGGAACAAATCCCGCCACGCCTTCACCGGAAGGTCCGCCTCCAGGCCATAGCAGTGGGAGGACAGCTGCAGCACGTCGGTGCCGTAGTTCATTTTCAGAATCTGGTCCATCAGGGCAGTTTTGCCCACCCCAACGTCGCCCTCGATGACCACGGAGCGGGTGGTATTCTCGTTCAGGAACCAGAAGATACGCTCGTCGATGAATTGCAGCTCCACCGTCCGGCCAAAGAAGCTGTCCCGCCCCCCCGGCTGGCGGACGGTGGAGAGCTTTTTCCGGTGGAGCAGCGTCTGCTGCATCATTTCCGCGATCTGGGAGGGGGACTCGTCCAGGTCGCTCCGGAGCCGTCCGGCGTACTCCTGGTACAGCTTCAGGCCCAGATCGTACTTCTCCGTCTGGGCGAAGCATTTCATCCCGGTGAGCACCATCTCCTCATCCCAGGGCTTCCACAGCTTCCAGATGTCGACCAGCTGCTGCAATCTTGCGGTATTCCGGCAGACCGTCAGATCTGAGAGCTGATTTTTTATGTAGGTCAGGGTGCGTGTGAGCTGCTCCTCCCGCTTTTTCTCTACCCAGGCGTCAAACTCAGGGCAGTCCTTCAGATAGAAAAAGTCCATAAACCGTCCGCGGGACAGGGCGAAGTCCGAATCCGGGGCGTCCCAGTCCGTCCGCAGCCCGACGCGCTGGTTCAGCTTCAGGTCGTTCCGGCCCTGCAGGATGATCACCTCATCCCCCAGACAGCGGCGAATCTGAAACAGCGCCTGACGCAGGTTCTTGCGGCCGGTGTTTTCGTCACAGGAACTCCAAAACAGAGAGACCAGTTCGTCGCGGCTGGTCTGCTTTTCCACGCAAATATAATAAAACACACCCTCTGCCTTTCGGTAGGGGAAATGGATCGCAGCTCCGTCTCGATAGACGCATGGAGTTCCCAGAAGTGTTACTTGGTCGTTGGACATACGTTTCACCTCCGCACGACCGTGCATAAAAAATACATCGTAATTATATCAGACGTTTACATGGATAACAAGGGGAAATCGGTTTATTGATAAGGGTATTGCAGCACAGCTTTCGCGCGGCAAAACGCCGCAGCGCGCTGGACAGAAGGCCGTTTCAAGAAAAAAAGGGAACCTGGCGGTTCCCTTTCTGACACGCCCTCCCGCCCAACGCATTGGGCGGGAGGATGTTTTGACGGTCGTATAATAATTCAGCGCTTTCGGCTAAAAATCCGCTCCAGAATGTCCCAGTCGTCGTCGCTGACGGAGGGCTTGGTGGGCTCCGCCGGGGCGGCGGGCTGGGCGGGGGCGGAACGGGCGGGAGCGGGACGGGGGCCACGGGGCCGTGCCGGACGGTCGCCATGGGGAGGCCGGGGCTTGGGCGGCTGCGCCTGCTTCACGGACAGGCTGATTTTCCCCTCCGGCGAGATGGACAGCACCTTCACGGGTACCTCCTGCCCCTGGGTGAGAAAATCGTGGACATCGCTGACGAAGGTGCCGGCCACCTCAGAGATGTGAACCAGCCCGGATTTTCCATCGGGCAGCGCCACAAATGCGCCGAATTTGGTGATGCTGGTCACCTTCCCGGTGATAATGGTCCCAACCGTTAATTCCATAAACGAATCTATCTGCTCCCTTCGAAAGTGTGGCGTGTCAGTTGTTCACGTCGTAAAAAATGCGCTCGCCGTCGGAGGCCAGGCCCAGATCATCCCGGGCCAGACCCTGGATGAAGTCCTGATCTCCCTGGTGCTCCAGGTCGGACCGCAGGGCGTCATTCTGCTTTTCGGTCTGCTGGATCTGGGCCTCCAGCGCCTGGCTCTTGCTGCGAAGCTCCGGCAGACGGCTGCCGTATATCCGGACAATGCCTGCCCCTGCGGCGGCCACCAGCACCACGATCACCAGCAGAGCCGCCACGCGGCTGCGGCTGACGGGCTTTTTCTTGCTTCTTGCCATGTCTGCGGACTCCCTTCCGTGCGTCATCTTTTGGCCGTAGAAAACACTTCCACCTATATGTGTTTAGTATAGCGTACTTTGCCGCAGAATGGAAGCCCTTTTTTGCTTCCGGCAGCAATTTTTTTGCCTGATGGCGGCAAAAATCCAGGGGCAGCCGCAAAAGCCGCGCCAGCTCCCCGGCCACATCGGCCCAGAATTCCCACAGGGGCCGCAGCAGCGGCGCAGCCGCCAGCAGATACAGCAGCATCCCCGCCCCGGCTCCCAGCAGCAGATACAGCTGGGGCTCGCCGCCGCCCACCCGGGTCAGGGTCCACAGGGTCCCCAGCAGGCACATCAGGCCGAACACCGCGTCGGCGGCATGGGTCAGCCCCGGCCGCCTGCGCCGCAGCACCCGCAGCAGGTCGTATACCAGGCCCCCGGCGGCTCCCAGGGCCACGGCGGCTCCCAGGGCGGCCAGCTGACCGGCCACATAGTTCTCCATCCGTCCCCTCAGCCCAGCAGCCGGGTCAGCCAGGACCCCCGGGGCGCCTGCTGCTCCTCATAGGTCAGGGCCTCCACCCGGCCGTCTACCTGGAGCTCGCCGCCGTCCAGACTCAGCTTGCCGATGTGCAGCCCCTCCCCGGTGACGATCAGGGTCCCCTCGCAGGTGGCCATGACGATGCAGCCCTCGTCGAACCGCTCCACGTCCTCTACCCCGGACACCGTCAGCTTGTCCCGGCCCTCCAGTTCCACCCGGTGATACAGCTGCTGCCCCGTTTCATACGCCATAAAAAAACCGCCCCCTCATATCAGCAATGGAATATTTCAATCGAATATCCCATGTGTATGAGAGGGCGGGAAAAATTATACCGGTTGTCCCGGTCTGTCCCGGGTCTGTCTCAGCTTTGTCCCGGAGTTGTCCCGCCGATTTCCCGGTACATGGCGGCGGCGTCGGCCTTGCCCACGTTGTCCGCCACCGACAGCACCTCCACCTCCAGGGTCCTGGCCCCGAAGCGGATGGCAATTTTGTCCCCGGGCTTCACCTCGTAGGACGCCCGCTGCACCCGGCCGTTGACGCTGACCCGCTCATTGTCGCAGGCCTCGTTGGCCACCGTCCGCCGCTTGATGAGGCGGGATACCTTCAGATATTTATCCAGTCGCATAGCAATCCCCTCCTTTTGCCTCGCATTATAGCAGAAATTTCTCGGTTTTGCAACAGAAGTCATTTTTTGTGGGGTATGTGAGTTGCACACTCGGGCGGGGTATAGTATAATATAGGGTACGAATTTTGCAAATGCGGGAGGGACCCAATATGATGCATCCTACCATAGATATCAAAACCTTTCTCAAGCCCGGGGTCCGGGCCCACCTGGCCGGCATCGGCGGGGTGAGCATGTGTCCCCTGGCGGAGGTGCTGCTGGGCATGGGCCTGCGGGTGCAGGGCTCGGACATGACGGAAAGCGACACCGTCCGCCAGCTCCGGTCCCAGGGCATCGACGTGGCCATCGGCCACTCGGCGGAGAACCTGAAGGACTGCGACCTGGTGATCCGCACCGCCGCCATCCACGACGAGAATCCCGAGATCGCCGGGGCCATCGCCCGGGGCATCCCCGTGTATGAGCGGGCCCAGGCCTGGGGCGCTATCATGCAGCACTACGAAAACGCCCTGTGCATCTCCGGCACCCACGGCAAAACCACCACCACCTCCATGGCCACCCACATCTTCATGGCGGCCCAGGCGGACCCCACCGTGATGATCGGCGGCACCCTGCCCATTTTGGGCACCGGCCACCGGGTGGGCAAGGGCAAGACCATTATTCTGGAGTCCTGCGAGTATTGCAACTCCTTCCTGTCCTTCTATCCCACCGTCGCCGTCATCCTGAACATTGAAGCCGACCATCTGGACTTCTTCAAAGACCTGGACGACGTGGAACACTCCTTCCGGGCCTTTGCCGACCTGGTGCCCCAAAGCGGCACCGTGCTGGCCAACGGCGAGGACGAGAACACCATGGCGGCCCTGAAGGGCAAGGAGGACGTTCTGACCTTCGGCCTGCACCACGGGGATTTCCACGCGGAAAACCTCACCTGGGACCACGGCTTCCCCTCCTTTGATGTGGTGTGGAACGACGAACCCAAGGCCCATATCACTCTGCAAGTGCCCGGCGAGCATAACGTGAAAAACGCCATCGCCGCCGCCGCTGCCGCCCTGGTCCTGGGCATCCCCGGCTGGGCCATCCAGCAGGGCTTACAGGACTTCCGGGGGGCCGGCCGCCGGTTTGAATTCAAGGGCAAGGCCAAGGGCGCGGACATTTATGACGACTACGCGCACCACCCCGGCGAATTAAAGGCCCTGCTGGGCATGGCCTCCAACCTGGGGTACCAGCGCGTCATCTGCGCCTTCCAGCCCCATACCTACACCCGCACCAAGGCGCTCTTTGATGAGTTCGCCGAGGTGCTGAAAAAGCCGGATGTGACCTTCCTGGCGCAGATCTTCGCCGCGCGGGAGACCAACGAGGTGGGCATCTCCTCCAACGACCTGGCCGCTGCCATCCCCGGTGCCAAGGCCGCTGCCAATTTTGCCCAGCTGACGGACTGGCTCTATGACATGGCCCAGCCCGGCGACCTGATCCTGACCGTCGGGGCCGGGGACATCTACACCGTGGGCGAGGCCCTGGTCCAGCGGGACCGGGAAAACCAGACCAACGCCTGAGCAACTTCGCCGCGGAGGGGTACGCCCCTCCGCGGTTTTTCACAAAAAATGAAAAAAACCCGCCTTGTCTCAAAAAAGCGGGTTGGAGAGACGAACGATGGAAAGAATAGAACTGCACGAGATCCCCGGCTTTTCCTTCGGCCAGGTGCAAGACGTGGCAGCCGGGACCGGCTGCACCGTCATCCTATGTCCCCAGGGAGCCGTCACCGGCGTGGACATCCGGGGCGGGTCCCCCGGCACGCGGGACACCGCTGCGCTGGATCCGCTGTGCAACCGGTCTGTGGTCCACGCCGTGGTCCTCACCGGGGGCAGCGCCTTTGGCCTGGATGCCGCCGGGGGCGTGATGAAAAAGCTGGAGGAGGAGAAGATCGGCCGGGACGTGCTGGTGACGGTGGTCCCCAACGTCTGTGCCGCCGTCCTGTTTGACCTCAAGTTCGGGGCCATGGACGTGCGCCCCGACGGGGCCATGGGCTACGCCGCCTGCGAAGCCGCCTTACAGGGCGGCCCCTTGCAGGAGGGCAACTTCGGCGCGGGCACCGGCTGCACGGTGGGGAAAATTCGCGGGGCAAAGTTCGCCATGAAGGGCGGCATCGGCTGCTGCGCCTACCGCCAGGGGGACCTGATGGTGGGGGCTGTGGTCGCCTGCAACGCCATGGGCGACGTGTGGGACCACGGCCAGATCATCGCCGGGGCCAGAAACGATGAAAACACCGGCTTTGCCAACTCTGAGGAGTGGCTCATCGCCCACGGGGAGCGGCAGCTGGATGTGTTCAGCGAGAAATTCGTGGGGCAGAACACCGTCATCGGCTGTGTTGTGACGAACGCCGCCCTGACCAAGCCCCAGACGGCGAAGCTCGCCGCCGTGGCCCAGAACGGCATCGCCCGCGCCGTCCGCCCCGCCAACGCCACCTTTGATGGGGACAGTATGTTCGCCATGGCCTGCGGCAGCGTCGCTGCCGACCCGGATGCCGTGGGCATCTTAGCCGCCCGCGCTGTCGAGGAGGCCATTTGCCGGGGCGTGAGGGCCGCCGAGAGTCTCCACGGCCGCCCGGCGATCCGAGACTTACCGTTTGGAAAGGATAAAAATTCATGAAAAAAGTCAGTGAACTGGAGTATACCCGCCTGCCCATCGAGGACTTCGGGAAAGAGGCCACGGCCATCATCGAGCAGGTGAAGAACGCCGCCTCTGCCCAAGAGGTGCTGGCGGCAAGAGACAA
>URTG01000046.1 GCA_900550705.1 uncultured Eubacteriales bacterium
GGAGGGATAGTTTGAAAGGGGACCATCAGGGTCCCCTTTTTCTTAAATCACTAACATTTTAACGCAGTTAAAATGTTCGCAGCTTGTCAAAAAGGTGGTTTTACCACTTTTTTGACAAGCTGAACCCGTCAAGGGCTTTCGCGGCGGGGCCGCCGGATTTTTTTGCCAGGTCATTTGCCCACACAGAATTTAGAAAAGATGCGGTCGGTGATGTCCTCCCGGACGGACTGGCCGGTAAGCTCGCCCAGAGCCTCCAGGGCCTCCTCCACGTCGGTGAGCAGGGCATCGGGGGTGACGCCGGCCTCCAGGGCCTCCCGGGCGCGGGACACATCGGCCAGAGCGCGGGCGGCGGCCTCGGCCTGGCGGGCGTTGGTGATGAGCTCTCCCGCCCGGTCCTCCGTCCCCTTGGGGAACCGGGCGGCCACGGCCCGGCCCAGGTCCTCCAGCCCCGCGCCGGTCTGGGCGCTGAGAGAGACGGCGGGGGCGTCCCCCAGCGCCTGCTCCCAGGGGGCCTGGGGCAGGTCGCTCTTAGACTTCACCAGCAGCCAGGGCTTGCCGCTGTCCGCCACGGTGCGGGCCAGGGCCAGGTCCTCCGGGGTGAGGGGGACGGAGCCGTCCGCCACCAGCAGGACCAGGGCGGCCTGGTCCATGGCGGCCCGGCTGCGCTCCACGCCCAGCTGCTCGATGGGGTCGTCGGAGTCCCGCAGACCGGCGGTGTCGATGAGCCGGAGGGTGACGCCCCCCAGCTCGGCCCGCTCCTCCACCGTGTCCCGGGTGGTGCCGGGGATGGCGGTGACGATGGCCCGCTCATAGCCCACCAGGGCGTTGAGCAGAGAGGACTTGCCCGCGTTGGGCCGGCCCACGATGGCGCAGGGCACCCCGTCCCGGATGTACTGCCCCCGGCGGTAGCTGCCCGCCAAGGCCCGGAGGGCGGCCTCCTGGTGGGAGAGCTGCTGGGACAGCTCCTCCATGCGGAAGGGGTCGATGTCCTCATCCGGGTAGTCCAGCACGGCGTGGAAGTGGGCCATAATGTCCACCAGGGCGGAGTAGACGGCGGCAATTTTCCGGGACAGCGCCCCGGTGAGCTGACCGGCGGCGTGGCGGGCCCCCTCCCGGCTGCGGGCCTCCAGCAGGTCGCCCACCGCCTCGGCCTGGGCCAGGTCCAGGCGGCCGTTCAGAAAGGCCCGGCGGGTGAATTCCCCGGCCCGGGCCTGCCTGGCCCCCTGGGCGAACAGGGCCTCCAGTCCCAGAGACAGGACCATGGGGGAGCCGTGGCACTGGAACTCCGCCGTATCCTCCCCGGTGTAGCTGGCGGGGCCGCGGCTGAAGGTGCACAGCACCCGGTCGATGGGCTGGCCGTCCCGGTCCAGCAGGTCGCCGTAGACCAGCGAGCGGGTGGGGTGCTCCGCCAGGGGCTTCTTCCCCAGGGGGCGGAAGCAGGCCTGGGCGATGTCCACCGACCGGGGGCCGGACAGACGGAGAATCCCGATGGCCCCCGGGCCGGGCGGAGTGGAGATGGCGGCGATGGTGTCGGCGTTGAGCAGCATAGGGAAGACCTCCTGACTGAGTGGGTCCGGCGGTGACGGATGTGCCGCCGGACCCTGCAAAATTGCGGCAAAAAAAGTTTGTGGGATATTTCCACTTGACGAAATGAAAAAGAGAGAATCCGTCCGTTTTCCTTTCCAAAGGGCCGGTGGAAACAATGTGGATAACTCGGTGGATAATGTGGAAAGTCGTTGTCCCGGACGGGATTGCCGTTTTTCCACCGCCTGCGCTGCGCCCCTGGGCAAACTGACGGGAGCTCCGTCGAAAAACCGGCGGAAAAAACGGAAACGCGGCGGTCTCTCTCCGCATTTTGCAAGGAGACCGCCGCATTTTGAAGGACGGCGCTTAGCCCTCCAGCCGCTTGGCGATGGCCCGGGCGGCCTGCACACCGGAGGCGCCGGCCTGGGCCAGCCCCCGGGTGACGCCCGCGCCGTCGCCTGCGGCGAAGAAGCCGGGCAGGGCCGTCTCCAGCTCCTGGGTGAGCTGAAGGCGGGCGGAGTAGAACTTCACCTCCGCGCCGTAGAGCAGGGTGTCGTAATTGGCGGTGCCGGGGGCCAGCTTGTCCAGCTGATAAATCATCTCGATGATGTTGTCCAGATGCCGCTTGGGCAGGGCCAGAGACAGGTCGCCGGGCACTGCCGCCGTCAGGGTGGGGCGGACGAAGGACTTGCTCATCCGGTGCTCGTTGGTGCGGCGGCCGTCCACCAAATCGCCGAAGCGCTGGACCAGCACGCCGCCGGCCAGCATATTGGACAGGGAGGCCACGTGCTTGCCGTAGCGGTATGGCTCGTTGAAGGGCTTGGTGAACCGGTTGGACACCAGCAGGGCGAAGTTGGTATTTTCGCTGCGGAGCTTGGGGTCGGCATAGGAGTGGCCGTTGACGGTGTTGATGCCCTCCACATTCTCGGCCACCACATGGCCATAGGGGTTCATGCAGAAGGTCCGCACCTGGTCGCCGTACTGCTTGGTGCGGTAGACCAGCTTGGACTCATACACCACGTCGGTGATGTGCTCAAACACGGCGGCGGGCAGCTCCACCCGCACGCCGATGTCCACCTGGTTGTTCAGCAGCTCCAGCCCCAGCGCCTTGCACTGGTTGGAGAACCACTCCGCGCCGGAGCGGCCCGGGGCGGCGATGAGCCAGCGGCAGGAGACCTCGCCCCCCTTGGCCAGGGTCAGGCGGTAGCCGCCGTCGGCCTGGGCGATGTGGGCGACCTCGGTGAGGAAACGGAACTCCAGCTTGTCCTGCAAACCCTCGTAAATGTTGGTGAGGATGCGGAGGTTATTTTCCGTGCCCAGGTGCTTGCAGCGGGCCTGGAGCAGGTGCAGGTCATAGGCCAGGGCGCGGCGCTCCAGGGCCCGGGCCTCCGGCGTGGTGGTGGAGAAGCACTGGGTGGTGGCCCCGTGGGCCACGTTGATGGAGTCCACATAGTCGATGAGCTCCATGACCTTGCCCGGCTCCATAAAGTCGGTGAGCCAGCCGCCGAACTGGGTGGTGAAGTTGAACTTCCCGTCGGAGAACGCCCCCGCGCCGCCGAAGCCGCACATGGTGTGGCACACGGGGCAGTGGATACATTCCTTTACCTTTCCGGCCACGATGGGGCAGCTGCGGTGGTAGATGTCCTGGCCCTGGTCCAGCGCCAGGACCTTCAGCTCGGGGTGCAGGTGGGCCAGCTCATAGGCGGCGAAAATACCGGCTTCGCCGCAGCCCAGAATAACGACGTCGTAATTGGGGTTCATAGGAACTCCTCTCCTTATCTTCCATAATTGGCGCGGACAGGCACGGGCCGCACCAGTACAGAATAGAGTATAGCACGATTTTGGCGAAAAAGAAAGCGGTTGTTTTTATTTCCCGCCCCTGCGGGGCGGGAAATATGGAGGGGTGCGGCCGGGGAGAGATAGAACCGGTGCATGGGCGGAACAACAGGAAGTGAGGGCGGCAGAAACAAGGCCCGCGCGGGCGGCGGAGATTGAAGGTGCGGAAAAGCCGGGGAATACTTGACGGAAGCCGCCATCGCGTGGGATAATACGAGAGAAGCATCAGACTGTCAAACAAGCGGCGAAGCCACCTTTTCAACAAGCTGAAGCCGTTCCGGGATGCTTCGTCTTCGACCTTGGAAAGGAGCGTTTTCTTTGATCCATACCATTGTAGCCGCCGCCCTGGGGGACCGGGACCCCCAGGCGGCGGAGACCCGGCGGCGCTGCGGCGCGGTGGCGGGGGGGATCGGCATTCTGCTGAACGTGCTGCTGTTTGCGGGCAAGCTCACCGCCGGACTGCTCACCGCCTCGGTGGCCATGATCGCCGACGCGGTGAACAATCTGTCGGACGCGGCCTCCTCCGTGGTGACGCTCATCGGCTTCCATCTGGCCAGCCAGGCGGCGGACGCGGAGCACCCCTTCGGCCACGGGCGGATGGAGTACGTCTCCGGGCTGATCGTCTCCCTGGCCATCCTTCTGATGGGCTTCGAGGTGGGCCGCTCGGCCCTGGAGACCCTGCTGCACCCGGAGGACACCGCCTTCAGCCCCCTGGCTCTGGTCATTCTGGCGGCGGCCATCGGGGTGAAGCTGTGGATGTATTTCTTCAACCGGGCCATGGGCCGGGCGCTGAAGTCGGCGGCCATGGAGGCCACGGCGGCAGACTCCCTGTCTGATGTGGCCTCCACCCTGGTGGTGCTGCTGTCCGCCCTGGCGGACCGGTTCCTGAGCCTGCGGCTGGACGGACTGGCCGGGCTGCTGGTGGCGGCCTTCATCCTGAAAACCGGCTGGGACGCCGCCCGGGAGACGCTGGACCCCCTGCTGGGCCGCCCCATGCCCCGGGAGATCGCCCAGGACATCCAGTCCGTGGTGGACCGCTACCCCCAGATCCTGGGCATTCACGACCTCATTTATCATGACTACGGCCCCGGCCGGGCCATGATGTCCTTCCACGCCGAGGTCCCCGCCGAGGGGGACCTGCTGGAGCTTCACGACCTCATCGACGGGGTGGAGCGGGAGCTGAAGGGCAAGTACCACATCGAAACCACCATCCACATGGACCCCGTCGTCCGGGACGCCCGGACCGATGCCATCCGCCGCCAGGTGGAGAACATCGTCCGAGGGCTGGACCCCGTCCTGACCATCCACGATCTGCGGATCACCCCCGGCCCCAGCCACACCAACGTGCTGTTCGACGTGGTGGCCCCCTATGGCTTCCGCCTCACCGACCGACAGATCTGCACCGAACTCACCTGGCAGCTGAAAAAGCGCTCCCCCCGGTACTACCCGGTGATCCAGGTGGACCACTCCTATGTGGTCCAGGAGAAGGACGGTTAAAGGACGGATAAACGCCCCTGCCTTTACAATTTATTCACCCCAAATGGGGGAATCTGCGCTATAATAGAAGAATCGGGAGTGCATCCCAACAACATAAACGCATCACATCCGTCAGCCAGGACCTTGTGCTGGTGAGAGAGAAAAGGAGTGTTTCCTGTGGCAAAGAAGGTTTTGATCGTCGAGGACGACCGCAACATCGCCGACCTGCTGAACCTGTATCTGGATAAGGAGGGCTTCGAGACCCAGGTGGCCCCCGACGGCGGCAAGGCCGTGGAGCTGTTCCGGGCCTTCGTCCCCGACCTGGTGCTGCTGGACATCATGCTGCCCGTGATGGACGGCTGGACCGTTCTGCGGAAGATCCGCGAGACCGACAAGACCCCGGTGATCATGCTCACCGCCAAGGGCGAGACCGAGGACAAGGTGGCCGGTCTGGAGAAGGGGGCCGACGACTACATCGTCAAGCCCTTCGAGATGAAGGAGGTCCTGGCCCGCATCCACGCCGTGCTCCGCCGCACCGGCGGCGAGGAGGAGGACAAGGGCAGGAAGCTGACCTTCGACAAGCTGGTCATCAATCTGGATTCCTATGAGCTGCTGGTCAACGGCCAGCGGGTGGATACGCCCCCCAAGGAGCTGGAGCTGCTGTTCCATCTGGCCTCCTCCCCCAACCGGGTGTTCACCCGGAACCAGCTGCTGGACGAGGTGTGGGGCTTTGACTACTTCGGCGACAGCCGGACGGTAGATGTCCACATCAAGCGCCTGCGGGAGAAGCTGGAGGGCGTCAGCGATCAGTGGCGGCTGAAGACCGTGTGGGGCGTGGGCTATAAGTTTGAGGTCAGTCCCGCCCCGGCGAACTGAGGCGGCCTATGAGGTCACTCTACAAGCGCCAGCTGACCATGATGGTGGCGGTGATGGTCCTGTCCTTCACCCTGCTGTCCGCCGCCTTTATGCTGCTGTCTTACCGCTACATCACCTCAGAAAAGCGGGGGGCCATGGAGCGCAACGCGGGGTATATCGCCTCGTTCACCTCCTCCTACTTCCAGGAGTACCCCAGTATTCAAGACGAGTTTTACAGCAACTATGTGGCCACCATCGCCAAAATTTCCGATTCCTATGTCATCATTGCCGATGCCAACGGCAACATCCTCTACGCCACCGACGGCAGCTATTTCTACTCCTACAAGGGCCAGACCATCCCCGGCGACGTGGTGCAGAAGATCACCTCCTCGAAAAAGGGCTACTCCGCCCTGACCAATCTGGAGGGCATTTACAGCGAGCGGCGGTATATGGCCGGCCAGGCGGTGTCCATCCAGCTGGGGGGCGTGTCCCTGACCCGGGGGCTGGTGCTGGTGTCGGCCGATGCCAGCACCCTGGCCGAGATGTGGTCGGCCACAGCCACCATCTTCTTTTTCTCCGCCGTGGTGGTGCTGCTTATCTCGGTGGTGGCCAGCACATTGACCTCCGCCTATCAGTCCAGGCCCCTGAACGAGATGGCGGAGGCCGCCCGGAAGTTCGGCCGGGGGGAGTTTGACGTGCGGGTCACCGGGTATGAGGACCGCTGCGACGAGATCAGCACCCTGGCGGAGGCCTTCAACTCCATGGCCGCCTCGCTGGAAAAGGTGGAGAGCCAGCGGTCGGAGTTCATCTCCAACGTGTCCCACGAGCTGAAAACCCCCATGACCACCATCTCCGGCTTTGCCGAGGGAATTCTGGACGGGACGATCCCGCCGGAGAAGGAGCGGGACTACCTTCGGGTCATCGTGTCGGAGACCCGGCGGCTGTCTCGCCTGGTGCGGCGGATGCTGGACCTGAGCCGCCTGAACGCCCTGGCAGAGGACGCAGTCACCGCCCAGGAGCAGTTCGATTTGACAGAGATCATGTCTCAGGTGCTGATCAGCCTGGAGGGCAGGATCACCGCCCGGCACCTGGATGTGGAGGTCCAGATGCCGGACGAGAAGGTCGCCGTCTGGGGGGACCCGGATGCCATCACCCAGGTGTGCTACAACCTGCTGGACAACGCCGCCAAGTTCGCCGCGGAGGGCACCTCCCTGACGGTCATCATCACCTGCAAGGACGACAAGGCGTACACCACCGTCCGCAACCTGGGGGCCACCATCCCCGCCGACGAGCTGCCCCGGCTGTTTGACCGGTTCCACAAGGCCGACTCCTCCCGCTCCATGGACCGGGACGGCGTTGGCCTGGGACTGTATATCGTAAAAACCATTCTGGGCAATTTGAAGGAGAACATCACCGCCACCAGCGAGGACGGCGTCACCGAGTTCACCTTCAGCCTGACCCTGGCCTGAGAAATGAGGAATTCCTGTGGAGCATCGAACTGACGACCTGTGGACGGGCGGCCCCTGGGAGCAGCCCGCCCGCCCCGTGCCCCCCTTCCGCCATCGGTATCCCACGGCGGGCCGCCCGGTGCTGCGGGTCCGCCGCCGCCGGAGCCGGCTCCGGGTGCTGGCCGCCCTTGCCCTGACGGCCCTGCTGTGCGCCGGGGTGCTGGGGGTGGGCGGTCAGCTGTTCCTGCTGTGGCAATACGGCGGCCCCGGCGGCGACCCCATCGTCCGGCAGGAGGAGGACAGCACCCTGCCCCCCGCCATCCGCCGGGCGGAGACGGGCACCGGCGTCACCGTAGACCTGAAGGCGGCGGCGGGGGAGCCCCTGGCCTATGACCGGATCTATCAGAAAAACGTGGTCTCCATGGTGTCCATCCGGGCGGAGAGCGACAAAACCGTCAGCAGCGGCACGGGAATCATCCTCACAGAGGACGGCTATCTCATCACCAACGCCCATGTGGTGGCGGGGGCGGACCGGGTCCAGGCGGTGTTCTGGAACAACCGGGCCGCCCAGGTGGAGCTGGTGGGCTTCAACGCCGGGGAGGACCTGGCGGTGCTGAAGGCCAACGTCACCGGCCTCACCCCGGCGGAGTTCGGCAGCTCCGACGCGCTGCGCTGCGGCGACCCGGTGGCCGCCCTGGGGGACCCCCTGGGCTACCGGTCCAGCATTACTGACGGCATTGTCTCCGCCCTGGACCGGGACGTGAGCATGGGCGGCGGCAGGACCATGCAGCTCATCCAGACCAGCGCGGCCATCAACTTCGGCAATTCCGGCGGGGCGCTCATCAACCAATACGGCCAGGTGGTGGGGGTCACCACCATCAAGATTGTGGCCAGAGACGGCTCGACGGAGAGCATGGGCTTTGCCATCCCCTCCGTTCGGGTGAAGTATGTGGTGGACCGGCTCATCGCCGGGGAGCCGGTGCGGACTGCCGCCCTGGGCATCACCGTCAGCACCGTGCAGGCCGACGAGGGCGGCTTAGAGGTCCTGCTGGTGGATGCCAGCAGCGACGCCGCCGCCCAGGGCATCCGGCCCGGCGACGTGCTGAAGGAGGTCAACGGCCAGACCATCACCGGGGCGGACGTGCTCCGGCGGCTGAAGCTCACCATGGCCCCGGGGGACAGGGTCACCCTCACCTGGAGCCGGGACGGCCAGAGCCGCACCGCCCAGGTCGCCATGATGGATGCCGACGACATGGGAGCCGAGAGGAGCGACGACAAGACATGATCAACACGACCCTGTGCTATATCCGGCGGGGAGAGGACTATCTCATGCTCCACCGGGTAAAGAAGAAAAACGACATCAACCACGACAAGTGGATCGGGGTAGGCGGCAAGTTTGAGGACAAGGAGAGCCCCGAGGACTGCCTGCTCCGGGAGGTCTGGGAGGAGACGGGCCTGACCCTCACCGGCTACCGATACCGGGGCATTGTCACCTTTGTCTCCGACCGGTATGAGACGGAGCTGATGCACCTGTTCACCGCCCACCGCTGGACCGGGACCGTCAAGGACTGCGATGAGGGCGTTCTGGAGTGGGTCCCCCGGGCCAAGGTGGCCCGGCTGCCCAGCTGGGAGGGGGACAGGATATTCCTGGACCTGCTGGCCCGGGAGGAGGAGCCCTTCTTCTCTCTGAAGCTGTGCTACGAGGGGGACCGGCTGGCCCTGGCGGTGCTCAACGGCAAAACCATCCGGGACGGGACCCAGGGGGGCGAGGCGCAGTGAAAATCATCGACGCCCACCTGCACCTGTTTCCCTCCTCTCCGGAGACCGATGCCATGGCCCGGGCGGTGGGGCACGAGAACTCGACGGACCACCTGCGGCAGGAGTATGCCCGCCTGGGCATGGTCCACGGGGTGGTCATGGGCAACCGGAGCCTGGAGCTGGGCTTCCATCAGTACCCCACGGACCTGTTCCACTACTGCGTGGGGCTGGACAGCCTGGTGCTCCGCCGGGGGCAGTCCGTCCCCCAGGACCTGCCCGACCAGGTGGAGGCCCACCTGCGGCGGGAGGACTGCTGCGGCGTGAAGCTCTACCCCGGCTACAACCGCATTTGGCTCCACGACCCGGTGTATCAGCCCATTTACGACCTGGCGGCCCGGTACGACAAGCCGGTGGCCATCCACATGGGCTTTACCGCCACGGCCCGGGCCCAGCTGAAATACTGCCACCCCCTGGTGCTGGATGAGACGGCGGCGGACCACCCCAAGACCCGCTTTGTGATGTGCCACTTCGGCAACCCGTTTTTAGACAGCGCCGCCGCCGTGGTGGAGAAAAACCCCAACGTGGCGACCGACCTGTCCGGCCTGCTGGAGGGGCGGCTGGAGCTGGATACCTATTTCCGGGAGCAGGCGGGCTATGTGAATCTGCTGCAAACCTGGCTCACCGCCATCGACCAGTGGGACGACATCCTGTATGGCACCGATTGGCCCATCATCAACCTGGAGGAGTACATCCGGTTCATCCAGCGCCTTCTGCCGGAAAAGCGGTGGGAGCAGGTGTTTTTCCGCAACGCCAACCGAATTTACGGACTGGGGTTATAAAAAATAGCCTTCCCCCAGGGGAAGGCTTTCGGGAATAAAACCACGAAAAGAACAGGAAAATTACAATGAATTACGCAGACATCCGGCCCATCGACGTGGCCAACGGCCCGGGAATCCGGGTCTCGCTGTTTGTCTCCGGCTGTCCCCACCGCTGTGAGGGGTGCTTTAATCCGGAGACCTGGGACTTTGACTCGGGCAAGCCCTTTGGAGAGGCGCAGGTCCAGGAAATTCTGACCGCCCTGGACAAGCCCTATATTCACGGCCTGTCCCTGCTGGGGGGCGAGCCCCTGGCCCCGGCGAACCAGGCAGACGTGCTGGCCCTGGTCCGGCGGGTGCGGGCGGTTTTTCCCCAGAAGGACATCTGGTGCTACTCCGGCTACCAGTATGAGGACCTGATGGCCGGGACCGTCGGTGCGCTCAGCCGCCCCCTGGTGGAGGCCCTGGACGTGCTGGTGGACGGCCCCTTTATTCTGGCGCGAAAGAATCTCAGCATCCGCTTCCGCGGGTCAGACAACCAGCGGCTCATCGACGTGCCCGCCTCGTTACAGGCGGGAAAAATCTGTCTCTGGGATGGCGTTGAGTAGGGCGCTGTGCTGCGCTGTACCAAGCCGGTGGACGGAGACAAGCCAGAAACATAACCTATTTTTGAGGAGGAACCTTCTATGAAGCGACTGTATCGTTCGACCCATGACCGGATGCTGTGCGGTGTCTGCGGCGGCATCGCGGAGTATTTTCAGCTGGACCCCACCCTGGTCCGCCTGGGCTGGGCCCTGTTCTGCATTCTGGGCGGCAGCGGCGTGCTGGCCTATATTATAGCGGCCATCATTATCCCCAACGACCCGGTGGACCCGATGTATTAAAAAGCAATCGAATCATACACCGAAACCGCGTTGTAGGGGCCAGGCTGTCGAAAAAGTCCTTCCAGCCAAAGGATTCGGAGGGAGGGATAGTTTGAAAGGGGACCGTCAGGGTCCCCTTTTTCTTAAATCACTAACATTTTAACGCAGTTAAAATGTTTGCAGCTTGGCAAAAAAGCGGCGAA
>URTG01000047.1 GCA_900550705.1 uncultured Eubacteriales bacterium
GCGGCCTGGGGCCGCCCGTCCGTTGGTGCGCCGGAAATCGCGGGCGGCCACAGGCCGCCCCTACAAGAGACCTATCAATCGCCTTCCCTACCCCTTTTGCCCCTTCGGGACATTTCCCCCTGACAGGGGGAATCGGCCCCAGGGGAAGGCTCACACGCAAACCCTGAAAACAACCTCCAACCAACCTCTCCCGGTTGGTTCCGGATACAGGATTCTATTATACCAACCGCCGGAGGGGTTTTCAACCTTTTCCACCGGGTTTTTCACCTTTTTCCACCGATGCCCTGGGGGAGAGGCGGTTTCGCGGTGTGTTTCACGTGAAACATGGGTGTTGAACGCCTGATAAACTGAGACGAAACTAGGTAAACTCATCCCGCCCCCGCAGGGAACGGGGCAGGGAGAACAACAAAACCGCCCTGCCAAACTGGACAGGGCGGTGAAGGAGGAAGAAAGATACCTTAGAAATAACTATTCGCCTAAGTAGGCCGCCGGGGGATCTGAATGGTCAGCAGGATCTGGTCGTCCGTGTCCTCTCGATTGCACTGGGCGTCTACGCCGGCGGAGCGCATCACGTCCAGACTGCGGGAGATGGTGTTGAGGAACAGCCGCACATCCTTAATTAAGAGGAGGGGCCGTCTGCGCTTCTCCGGGGCCGGGGCGGCCAGCCGCTCCACCAGGGCTTCGGTCTGGGCCACGGTGAGGTGGTGGGCCAGCACCTCCTCCACCGCCCGGTCCAGGACCGCCGGGTCCTCCAGGCGGAGGAGCGCCCGGGCGTGCCGCTCGGTGCAGCCCCCGTCCCGCAGGGCGGCCAGCACCCGCTCCGGCAGCCGCAGCAGCCGCAGCTTGTTTGCCACGGCGGAGGGACTTTTCCCCACCCGCCGGGCGGCCTCCTCCTGGGAGAGGGAAAACCCGTCGATGAGCCGCCGCAGGGCCAGGGCCTCCTCCCAGAAGTCCAGATCCTTCCGCTGGAGGTTTTCCACCAGGGCCAGCAGGGCGGAGTGCTGGCTGTCCCCCTTGACGCAGAGACAGGGCACCTCCGTCAGCCCGGCCAGCCGGGCGGCCCGCAGGCGGCGCTCTCCGGCCACCAGCTCCCAGCCGTCCTCCGCCCGGCGGACGGTCAGCGGCTGAAGAATACCCAGCGCCCGGATGGACGCCGCCAGCTCCTCCAGCTCCGGCTGAGAAAACTGGGTGCGGGGCTGGTTGGGATTGGGCACAATCCGGTCCACCGGCAGAAACAGCACCCGTCCCCGGTCATAGATTCCCTTTTTTTGCAGCAGCATATCCCATCCCTCCCGTTACCTGTCCCCAGTGTAGCACAATTCAAAAAATAATTAGTCGAAGGGAGGAGCAACACACGTTTAATTTTGTTTCCCGCCCCCTGCGGGGGCGGGAAACCGGAAGCACGAAGGGAATTAGTCGAAGGGAGGAGGAACGCAGTTTTAATTTTGTTTTCCGCCCCCTGCGGGGGCGGAAAACCGGGAGCACGAAGGGCGGGAATTGGTCGGAGATAGGGGGGCGGAGCAGGAAATCAAAAAAGTGAACTCCGCCGAAGGAATCAACGAAATAAATATGCATAACTTAAAAGTAAAACTTGCAAAGTAAAAAAACATCCGCTATAATGAAATGCAAGAAAACCCCAAAAAACGAGTGAGGAAGGAGCATCCCTATGAACAAGAAGTCTCTCCCCCTGGCATTCTGGATCTTCATCGGTCTGGTAGTGGGCGTCGTCGCCGGTCTGGCGCTGATGACCGTGCCCAACGGCGAGGCCATCGCCCTTCGGTACGTCAAGCCCTTCGGAACCATCTTCCTGAATCTGCTGAAGTTCATCGTGGTCCCCATTGTGCTGTTCTCCATCGCCGCCGGCGTGATCTCGATGCAGGACATCAGCATGGTGGGCTCGGTGGGCACCAAAACCGTGGTTTATTATATGTGCACCACCGCCTTTGCCGTTCTGCTGTCCCTGGTTCTGGCCAGCGGGGCCAAGGCCATGCACCTGTTCACCGCCCTGTCCACCACCGGCCTGGAATACACCCCGCCGGAGGGCCAGAGCCTGATGGACACCTTCGTGAACATCTTCCCCTCCAACGCCATCACCCCTCTGGCCAACGCCTCCATGCTCCAGGTGATCGTCATTTCCCTGCTGCTGGGCTTCGGCATTCTGCTGGCCAAGGAGAAGGGCATGGTGGCCGCCCAGGTGGTGGACAGCTTCAACGAGGTCTGCCAGAAGATCATGGACCTGATTATCCGCCTGTCTCCCATCGGCGTGGCCTGTCTGCTGTGCCCCGTGGTGGCGGAAAACGGCCCCAAGGTGCTGGGCAAGCTGGCCATGGTGCTGCTGGTGGCCTATGTGGGCTATGCCGTCCACGCCCTGGTGGTCTACTCCCTCACGGTGAAGGCCCTGGGCGGCGTGGGTCCCATGGCGTTCTTCAAGGGCATGGCCCCCGCCATGATGATGGCCTTCTCCTCCGCCTCCTCCGTGGGCACCCTGCCCTTCACCCTGGAGTGCTCCGAAAAGCTGGGTGCCCGGCGTGAGGTGGCCTCCTTCGTCCTGCCCCTGGGCGCCACCATCAACATGGACGGCACCGCCATCTATCAGGGCGTGTGCGCCGTGTTCATCGCCTCCTGCTACGGCATCAACCTGAGCCTGGGCGACATGGCCACCATCGTCCTCACCGCCACCCTGGCCTCCATCGGCACCGCCGGCGTGCCCGGCGCGGGCATGGTCATGCTGGCCATGGTGCTGGAAAGCGTCAACATCCCCGTGGAGGGCATCGCCCTGGTGGCCGGCATCGACCGTATTTTCGACATGGGCCGCACCACCATCAACATCACCGGCGACGCCGCCTGCGCCGTCATCGTCTCCAAAATGGAGGACCGCAAGGCCGAGCGCACCCGCGGCGCGGTGGGGTGAGCGGAATGGAGGAGAAGGTCCCAACCGGCACCTGCCCCTACTGCGGCGGAGCGCTGGAACCGGGCTACATCTACCCAACCGGCGGGCCGGGGGTCTTTTTCCTCCGGCACCCTGCCAGAAAGCTACAGACCTTCCGCAGCCTTATGAAGGAGGAGGGAACCATTGTACTGAATCCGTGGAAGATGGTCTCCTGGAAAGTGGAATACATCCCCGCCTCCGTGTGCCGCAGCTGCGAGATCGTCATTCACTCCTATCACAAGGAATAACGGCACGGCGCGGGGACGGCAGAGGCTGCCCCCGCGCTGTGTTCGATTTGGAGGTGATCCCATGCCGTGGAGCCGCGCTCTCAAGCTCCTTTTCCTTGGCGCGTGTACCCCCGTTCTGGGCGTACTGTTCTGTCTCGTACAGATTCAGCTCAACCCCCGCAGTCCGGCGGCCTATCTGCTGGTGCAGGGGGGCATGGCCGTGCTGTTTCTGGCGCTGTTTGCCGGGGCGGGCTGGCAGTTTGCCCGGCGGGGGTGGTCCCGGTGGAACAAGTGGCTGTTTTTCGCCGTCCCGGTGCTGTGCCTGGCGGCGGAGCGGCTGGCGCTGGGGCGGCTGTTCCCGGTGGGCGTTCTGCTGCTGGGACTGAACGCCCCGTTCTTCGCCCTCTGGGGGCCGGTATACGGCCTGGTCCCCGCATTCCCGGAAGCGGCTACCGCACTGCCCACCCTCCTGTGCTTCCTGGCGTTCCGGATGGGGGAGTGGACCCGGCGGAAGAAACCGGCGATTCGCCCCCTGCCCCTGCTGTGTGCGGCGGCGGTGTGCGTGGGCGGACCTGCGCTGTACGCCGCCCGTCCCACTGCCGCCCCGGCGGACGGCGACCCGGTGTGCGTCCTGCGAATCTACTCCGACCCGGGCGCAGGCGGCACGGACTTCGGCCACACCTTTCTGGCCGTTGAAAACCTGTCAGACCACACCCTCACCGTGGGCCGCCACCCGGTGGAACCCCAAACCACGGTGAGCGTGGGCAAGTTCCGCACCTACGACACCCAGCGGGGCGGATACTACGAGGGCCTGTCCTACAACGTGGAGACCCAGCGGGCGGAGCATCTCCACTGGTACGCCGTGGACCGGAGCATGGCCCGCCAGCTGACCGCGCCGGAGCTGGACCGGGTCAACCGGGTCCTTCTCCGCCTGGAGCGCGGCTACTCCGAGGTGGGGAACAACTGCTGCACCCTGGCCGCCCAGGCGTGGAATGGCACCCTGTCCCCCAAAGATCCTCGCTATGTGGTGCGCTATGGCACCCCCGCGCTGGTCTACCGGGAGATCGGGGAGAGCGGCCAGGCCCAGGAGGGCAATGCCGCCCTCTCCGCCGACTACCCCTGCCGGTATTACCACGGGGGCCGGCTGCGGACCTTTCTCGACCCCAAACAAGCCGGATGAATCCCACAGAAGGAGGATAAGAAGTGCCATGTTGATATGTATTTATAGTTTATTCTATCTTGTCTGCCTCATTGCCCTGATCTACGGCTACATCCAGTTCATCCGGATAGCCAAGCGGGCGATCAAGGCGCTGGACATTTACCTCAAAGAACACCGCAGTCCGGAGGAGACGGAGTGAACCACTCAATGGGGGGCGATTTCCGTCGTCCCCCATCTTTTTTTGTCAAAATCCCGGAAACTCCCCCCCGACACCGAAAAAAATTGTTCCGCAGACGGGAGAAAAATTGAAAAAAGGGATTGCAGGGCGGGGAAATATTTTGTAGAATAGAGACGTATCACCATACAGCATACAGCGCGTGGCCCGTACCCTCGGGCCATTGTCATTTTATCCCCACAGCGCCCGGCGGGCGGGGGAGAAGGAAGAAAGGCGGAAAAGCTATGGAGCTGCTGAAACAGCGTATCCGGAAGGATGGCATCGTCAAGGGAAACGACGTGTTGAAGGTGGACAGCTTTCTGAACCACCAGATGGATGTCGCCCTTTTTGAGGAGATCGGCAAGGAGTTCCAGCGCCGATTCGCCGGCTGCGGCGTGAACAAGATTCTGACCATCGAGGCCTCCGGCATCGGGATTGCTTGTGTCACGGCGCAGTTTTTTCATTGCCCGGTGATCTTCGCCAAAAAGAGCCAGACCAAAAACATCGCCGGCGAGGTCTACACCACCAAGGTCCAGTCCTTTACCCACGGCCGGGTGTATGACGTGATCGTGGCCAAGCAGTTCCTGGGCCCCCAGGACAAGGTGCTCATCATCGACGATTTCCTGGCCAACGGCGCGGCCCTGGAGGGCCTGATGGACCTGGTCCGCCAGGCGGGGGCGGAGCTGGTGGGCGCGGGCATCGTCATTGAAAAGGCCTTCCAGCCCGGCGGCGACCGCATTCGCGCCCAGGGCATCCGGGTGGAGTCCCTGGCCCGGGTGAAGTCCATGTCGGAGGAGCACGGCGTGGAGTTTGTGGACTGATATGGGTTAAAACCGACAACGCTCGGCTTTAATAAAGCAACAACATGAAAAAGAGACAGATTTCAAGGAGGACAAGACCAATGAAGAAAATTCTTGCACTGGCTATGGCCGCAGTCATGGCGCTGACGGTCACCGCCTGCGGCAACAGCAGCAGCGGCAGCCAGACCAGCGGCTCCGACGCCAGCACCAGCGCCGCCGCCAACAGCGATTTTAAGGTGGGCGCCATCTACATCAACAGCAAGAACGACACCGCCGGCTACACCTATGCCCACAACAAGGGCATCACCACCGCCATGGAGGAGCTGGGCATGGACCCCAGCACCCAGCTGCTGGTCCAGGACGAGATCTCTGAGGATTACGACGCCGTCGCCACCGCCATCGACACCCTGGTGGGCGAGGGCTGCGACATGATCTTCGGCATTTCCTTCGGCTACATGGATGCCATGGCCGACAAGGCGGAGGAGTACACCGACGTGGTCTTCTCCCACGCCACCGGCTATAAGAGCAACGACACCAACTTCAACAACTACTTCGGCCGCATCTATCAGGCCCGCTACCTGGCCGGCATCGCCGCCGGGCTGAAGAGCCTGGAGACCGGCAACAATAACGTGGGCTACGTCTCCGCCTACGGCACCGAGTACGCTGAGACCTGCTCCGGCATCAACGGCTTCACCCTGGGTGTCCAGGCCGTGAACCCCGACGCCACCGTCTATGTGAAGGAGCTGGGCACCTGGGCTGACGAGGTCAACGAGTCCGCCTTCGCCAAGGAGCTGATCCAGTCCTATCACTGCGGCGTCATCTCCCAGCACTGCGACTCCGCCCAGCCCCAGATCGCTGCCCAGGACGCCGGTGTGTTCGGCTGCGGCTATAACTCCGACATGACCGCCGACGCCCCCAATGCCCACCTGACCGCCGCCATCTGGAACTGGAACGTGTACTATCACACCGCCATCCAGGCCGCCATGGACTGCAACGGCGATGCCTCCAAGTTCGTCTCCAACATGGGCGGCGGCGCCTATTACGGCGGCCTGAACGAGGGCTTTGTGGACGTCTCCCCCCTGAATGAGAAGACCGTGACCCCCGGCACCGAGGCCGCCATCGTGGCCGTGAAGGCCAAGATCGCCACCGGCGAGTGGGATGTCTTCTCCGGCACCAAGCTGAACGTGGTCCTGGCGGACGACGGCAACGTCTCCCTGGAGGAGACCGCCGCCCCCCTGATGGACAATGCCGGCAACGAGATCGTGGCCGCCGGCGGCCCCTCTGTGGAGGATTCCGTCATCACCGGCAGCATGAACTACTTCGTGGCCGGTGTGCAGGTGGCCTGACCTTCCCGCACCCCCAAAAACAGACCCGATCACACCGGGCCGGCTGGGAAACCGGCCGGTCCGGTGCGTTTTTTTGCACCGCCCCGTTGTGCGCCGGCCCCCCGCCGTCCGGCGCAGACCGGAGCGATCCAAAGGAGCACGCAGTCACCGGAGTGTCCCCGGAAACTCCGTAGGGGCGGCCTTCGGCCGCCCGCCGTTGACTGCCGGACCTCCCAGCATATCCGGAACCAACCGTATCAACGTGAAACGTGAAAAAAGGAGAGGATCAGATGCCGGAACAGTTTGCCATTGAGATGCGGGGCATCACCAAAACCTTCGGCAGCGTGGTGGCCAACAACCAGGTGGATTTGACCCTGCGCCCCGGAGAAATTCTGGCCCTGCTGGGCGAAAATGGCTCGGGCAAGACCACGCTGATGAATATGCTGTCCGGCATCTACAAGCCGGACAGCGGCGAGATCAAGGTGAACGGCCAGCCCGTGTCCATCGACGCGCCGGAGGACGCCAAGCGCCTGGGCATCGGCATGGTCCACCAGCACTTCAAGCTGGTGGAGGTATTTTCCGCCGCCGACAACATCTGGATGGGCAAGGAGAAGGCGGGCTTCTCCCTGAAGAAAAACCGCTACGACGAGATCGAGGCGGTGACCCAAAAGTTCGGCTTCGACCTGGACCCCCGGAAAAAGGTGCGGAGCATGGCCGTGTCGGAAAAGCAGACCCTGGAGATCATCAAGGTCCTGTATTACGGGGCCAAGGTCATCATCCTGGACGAGCCCACCGCCGTGCTCACGGTGCAGGAGATCGAAAAGCTGTTCCGCGTCCTGCGCCGGATGCGGGACGAGGGGCACTCCATCATCATCATCACCCATAAGCTCAACGAGGTGCTGGAGCTTTCTGACCGGGTGGCCATCCTGCGGAAGGGGGAATCTATCACCACCGTCAACACCGCCGAGACCAACGAGCAGCAGCTCACCGAGTGGATGGTGGGCCGCAAGATCGACCTGAACATCCGCCGCCCCCTGGTGGAAAAGACCCGCCCCCTGTTGGAGCTGCGGGACCTGACCATCCGCAACGACGAGGGGGCCGTGGCCATCGACCATGTGAGCTTCTATATCCGAGGCGGCGAAATTCTGGGCGTGGCGGGCATCGCCGGCTGCGGCCAGAAGGAGCTGTGCGAGGCCATCGCCGGTCTGCGGCCCATCCAGTCCGGCCTGATGATCCACAAGGGGGACAACATCGTGGGCCTGTCCCCCAAGGCCATTCTGGAGAAGGGCATCTCCATGTCCTTCATCCCGGAGGACCGGCTGGGCATGGGCCTGGCCCCGTCCCTGTCCATTGTGGACAACATGATTTTGAAAAACTACGCCCAGGCCAAGGGCCCCTTTGTGGACCGGAAGTCCGGCCGGGCGGACGCGGAGCACGTCATCAAAGAGCTGGAGGTGGTCACCCCCTCCGCCGATACGCCGGTGCGCCGTCTCTCCGGCGGCAACGTGCAGAAGGTCCTGCTGGGCCGGGAGATTAAGGCCGGTCCCAACGTCATCGTCACCGCCTACCCCGTCCGGGGCCTGGACATCAACTCCTCCTACGCCATTTATGACATTCTGAACCAGCAGAAGGAGAGCGGCGTGGGCATTCTGTTCGTGGGCGAGGACCTGGACGTGATGCTGGCCCTGTGTGACAAAATCATGGTCCTGTGCCACGGCAAGGTCATGGGCGTGGTCCACGCCCACAAGACCACCAAGGAGCAGCTGGGACTGATGATGACCGGCGCTTTGGACCTGAGCAACAAGTATGAGGACAAGCCCGCCGGTTATGCCAAGGACACCAACATCTCCCCCCAGGAGCTGGCGGCCCTGGCGGAGCAGGAATCTGAGGAAGGGGAGGCGCAGTAAGAATGCATTTCCATGTGGTCAAACGGGACAACTGCCCCATCTGGCAGCGGGCGGGGATGTATGTGCTGGCGGTGCTGGCGGCCCTGGTTCTGGGCGGACTGGTGCTGCTGGCCATCGGCGTGAATCCCCTGGCCTATTACAGCCGAATGTTCACCATGGGCATGGTGGGCAACAAAATCGCCTACAAAACCTTCGAGAATTATCTGAAGGTCTTCGTCCCCCTGGCGCTGACCTCCGTGGCCCTGTCCCTGGCGTTTAAGATGCGCTTTTGGAACATCGGCGGCGAGGGGCAGTTCATCCTGGGCGCGGTGGCCGCCGCCACCGTGGCCTTTAAGGCCGGGCCGGTGCTCCCCGGGGCGGTGACGCTGCTCCTCATGTGTCTGGCCGGGATGCTGGCCGCCGGGCTGTACGGCCTCATCGCCGCCGGGCTGAAGGTGAAGCTGGGCACCAACGAGACGCTGATGACCCTGATGCTCAACTACATCGCCCTGTATTTCCTTACCTTCCTGGGGGAGACCAAGGCCCCCTGGAATTTCTACCTGGACGAGACCTCCGCCCGGCCCATCTTCGCCAGCTTCGCCAAGGTGGTGGCCTTCCCGAAGCTGCCCATGGGCAAGTTCGGGCTGAATATCTGCGTGATTCTCACCCTGGTCCTGGGCGTGCTGGTGTTTGTCTATCTCAAGTACACCAAGCACGGCTACGAGATCGCCGTGGTGGGCGACTCCGCCGGCACCGCCCGGTATGCGGGCATGAAGGTGGACCGCATCGTCCTGCGGACGGTGTTCCTCTCCGCCTGTCTCATCGGCCTGGCGGCGGCCTTTAAGGTGGGTACCGCCGGAATCCTGTCCACCACCATCACCGACGACGTGGGCTGGACGGGTATCATCGTGGCCTGGCTGGCCAAAATGAACACCGCGGCCATCTTCCTGGTCTCCGCCCTCATCGCCATGCTGCGCTATGGCTCCAGCATCGCGGCGGCCACCTTCTCTCAGGTGGACTCCAGCTTTGCCAATATGCTCCAGGGCGCAATTCTGTTCCTGGTGCTGGCGGCGGACTTTATGACCCGGTTCCGCATTGTGGCCGGGACGAAAGGAGGAAACACCCATGGAAATGGATAAGCTGGGCGTTGTCACCACATTTCTGCACAACATCGTGGTGTATAATATCCCCCTGCTCTACGGCACGGTGGGGGAGATCATGGTGGAAAAATCCGGCAGCCTGAACCTGGGTGTGGAGGGCATTATGGCCGTGGGTGCCATCTTCGGCTACATCGCCGGGTGCTATGCCAACAGCCTTCTGGTGGGGATTCTGACGGCCTTTCTGGCCGGGGCCCTGTGCGGCCTGATCTTCTCTGTGCTGACGGTGTCTCTCCAGGCCAACCAGAACATCACCGGCCTGACACTCACCACCTTCGGCCTGGGCGTGTACTTCTTTGTGGGCAACGGGCTGAAGTCCGTGGCCTGGCCCGCCATGAACGACTACTCCAACATCAAGCAGGGCTTTGCCGACGTGGCCATCCCCGGCCTGTCTCAGCTCCCCGTTCTGGGCCGGGGCCTGTTCCACCACAATGTGATGGTCTACCTGGGCGTGGTCATTGCCCTGGTCCTGTACTGGTATCTGAACAAGACCCGTCCCGGTCTGCGCCTGCGGGCCGTGGGTGAAAACCCCGGCGCGGCGGACTCTGTGGGCATCAACGTCAACCGCTATAAATACCTGCACATCTGCCTGGGCTGCGGCATCATGGGCATCGGCGGGTACTATATGGGCCTGAATATGTCCGGCTCCTTCTCCAGCAGCTGCTGGATCAACGGCTACGGCTGGATCGCCGTGGCGCTGGTGATCTTCGCCAACTGGAACCCCGCCATGGCCGTTCTGGGCACCCTGGTCTTCGGCTTTTTCAACACCCTGCGGGTGTCCGGCTCCAGCCTGGCCGCCGCCTTCCCCGCGCCCCTGGGCTGGATGGCCGCCGTGCCCACCCAGCTCTATCAGGCCCTGCCCTTCCTCATCACCGCCATCGTCCTGGTGGTCACCTCCGTGCGAAAGCGGGAAAACTCCGGCCTCCCCGCCGCCTTGGGATTGAATTATTTCCGAGAGGAACGATAAGAAAACCCTCCCGCCGCGTTGCGGCGGGAGGGTTTTCTTAGTGAGGAGTGAGGAGGT
>URTG01000048.1 GCA_900550705.1 uncultured Eubacteriales bacterium
AAACGGACGCCCCGAAGGACGTCCGTTTTCATGGAAAGCTGATTAGCCCTGAGCGCGCATCTTGGCGAAGCACTCGCTGCAATAGACAGGACGGTCAGACTTAGGCTCGAAGGGAACCTTCGCCTCGCCGCCGCAGGCAGCACAGGTGGCAGTGAAGTACTCACGGGGACCGCGGGCGGCGTTCTTGCGGGCGTCGCGGCAGGCCTTGCAGCGCTGGGGCTCGTTCTGGAAGCCGCGCTCAGCGTAGAACTCCTGCTCACCGGCAGTAAAAGTAAACTCGCTGCCGCACTCTTTGCAAACCAGGATCTTATCTTCGTACATTGGAATTCCCTCTCTTTTGACTCGTGGTCCAGTCTTGGCTGGACGTGTAATATTTGCGATCAGCTCACGCTGGAAACGCCGAACTATTGCCGCGCCATCTTCCGTCGAATTCGCTGAATGGCGTTATCCACGGACTTTTGCGGCCGCCCCACCCGCTGTGCGATCTCCCGACAGGAGAGTCCGCCCAGGTAGGGCCCCAGAATCTGTGCCTCGAACTCGGACAACTGGCCCTTGAGAACATCCAGTCGCTCCTTCAGTTCCTCCCTGCCGATGATGACGTCCTCCGGGCTCTCGACGCTGGAAAACAGGTGCGCGTTGGTTCCATCAAAAAGAGGGGGTTCAAATGAGATACTGTGGTTCAATGGCGCGTGCTTCCCGCCCTGGGCTGCCCGGACCGCCGACAGAAGACGGTTCCGGACACAGACCTCTGCATAGGTGCGAAACGCCGCGTCTCGCCTTTCATCAAAGCTGCGAATGGCAGTCAACAGCCCGAGCATACCCTCCTGGATCAGGTCCTCGCTGTCTCCCCCGGCCAAAAACAGGGGGCGGGCACAGGCACGGACCAACTGCCGGTAGTGGCAAACCAGCTCCGCCTCGGCCTCCGGATCGCCCTGGGCCGCGGCGCGGCACAGAACCCGGTCCCGGGCGTCAGGGTCTAAATGCTCGTTTAATTTATCGCTGTGGCTGGTACTCATAATACACAAAAACAACGGTTTTGTCAAGGGTATCTGTGAATTATTTTGTTGAAAATTCCATACCCTTTCCAACCCGTATGGTCTCCTTGTTCAGACTATCCAAAAATTCGCCGCTTACAGCTCCTCGATGAGCTTGGCCAGCCGCTCCGCCGCGGTGTGGGCGGTCTCCTCGGTCTTGGCCTCCACCATGACCCGCATGAGGGCCTCGGTGCCGGAGGGGCGGACCAGGACCCGGCCGTCGCCGTTCAGGGCACTCTCCTCCTGGGCGATGGCCTGGGCCAGGCGGTCGTCGGCCATAAGCTCCTTCTTCCGCTCGTTGCTGGCCACGGCCACGTTGATGAGCACCTGGGGATACCGGGGGCAGGCGCCAAAGACCTGGCTGGCCTTTTTGCCGCTCTCCTTCAGCAGGGCCAGCATTTGCAGGGCGGTAAGCTCTCCGTCGCCGGTGGTGGCGTGCTCCAGGAAGATCATGTGGCCCGACTGCTCGCCGCCGATGCGGTAGCCCTTCTCCAGCATCCGCTCCAGCACGTTCCGGTCGCCCACGTTGGTGCACTCCAGCTTCATGCCGTGCTCCTTGGCGTAGACGTGCAGACCCAGATTGGACATCACGGTGGCCACCACCGTGTCGCCGGACAGCTCGCCCTTCTCCTTCAGGTCCAGGCCGCAGGCGGCCATGATCTGGTCGCCGTCGATGGTGTTGCCCAGCTCGTCCACCGCCAGGCAGCGGTCCGCGTCGCCGTCGAAGGCGATGCCGATGTCGTAGCCGCCGGCCTTGACCATGGCGGCCAGGGAGTCCAGGTGGGTGGAGCCGCACTTGTCGTTGATGTTCACCCCGTCGGGGTCGGCGTTAATAACGTCGGTGCGGAGCTTGGAGAACCGGTCGAACAGCCGTGCGGCGGTGGCGGAGGCCGCGCCGTTGGCGCAGTCCACCAGAATCCGCAGGCCGCCCAGGGTGGAGTCGATGGTGGATTCCAGGTGGTCGATGTAGTCCTCCGACGCCTTGGGGGCCACGAAGCTCACCTTGCCGATCTCCCCGTGGGTCTTGCGGGGCACATTGTTGTGGCCAAAGAGCACGATGTCCTCGATCTGCTCCTCCAGCTCGTCGGAGAGCTTGAAGCCCTTGCCGTTGAAGATTTTGATGCCGTTGTGCTCAAAGGGGTTGTGGCTGGCGGAGATGACGATGCCGGCATCGGCCCCCTCGTCCACGGTGACCCAGGCCACGCCGGGGGTGGGCAGGGTGCCCAGGTCCATCACGTCCGCGCCGGCGGTGCACAGTCCGGCAATGAGGGCACCCTTCAGCAGGTCGCCGGAGATACGGGTGTCCTTGCCGATGGTGACCAGGGGCTTCTCCCCCGGCCTCTTGTCCTTGGCCAGCACCTGTGCAGCGGCCAGACCTACCTTATAAGCCAGATCGGCGTCCAGCCCGGCGTTGACCACGCCGCGAATGCCGTCGGTTCCAAACAGTTTTCCCATGGATAAAACGTCCTTTCTATGTTCCTGTTCTCTTTTACAAGCTCAGCTGCTCCAGCCCGCCGGCCGCGCCGCCGGGCACGGGCAGGCCCAGATGCTCATAGGCCTTGGCGGTGACACAGCGGCCCCGGGGGGTGCGGGTAAGAAAGCCCAGCTGCATGAGATAGGGCTCGTACACATCCTCCAGGGTCACGGCCTCCTCGTTGATGGTGGCCGCCAGGGTCTCCAGCCCCACGGGGCCGCCCCGGTAGTTTTCCATAATGCTGCGGAGCATCCGGTGGTCGATGGCGTCCAGCCCCAGATCGTCGATCTCCAGGGCGGTGAGGGCCTCGTCAGCCACCTTTTTGGTGATGACGCCCCCGGCCAGGACCTGGGCGAAATCCCGGACCCGGCGGAGCATCCGGTTGGCGATGCGCGGGGTCCCCCGGGACCGGCGGGCGATCTCCATGGCCCCCTCCGGCTCGATGGGCACCTCCAGGATGCCCGCCGAGCGGGTGACGATGTGGGCCAGCTCCTCCGGGGTGTACAGCTCCAGCCGCAGGGTCACGCCGAACCGGTCCCGCAGAGGGGCGGACAGCTGCCCCGCCCGGGTGGTGGCCCCGATGAGGGTGAATTTGGGCAGGTCCAGGCGGACGGAGTTGGCCGTGGGTCCCTTGCCGATGATGATGTCAATGGCGTAGTCCTCCATGGCCGGGTAGAGCACCTCCTCCACCTGGCGGTTCAGGCGGTGGATCTCATCCACGAACAGGATGTCGTTCTCGCTCAGATTGGTGAGCAGCGCCGCCAGGTCCCCCGCCTTTTCAATGGCGGGGCCGGAGGTGATCCGCACATTGACCCCCATCTCGTTGGCGATAATGCCGGACAGGGTGGTCTTGCCCAGGCCGGGGGGGCCGTGGAGCAGCACATGGTCCAGCGGCTCGTTCCGCATTTTGGCCGCCTGGATAAAGACCTCCAGATTGCCCTTGGCCTTCTCCTGGCCGATGTATTCCCGCAGAGTCTTGGGGCGAAGGGAATATTCGTTTTCATCCTCGGAGATATGGGCGGTGGTCACCAGGGACTCCAGCGCCTCCGTATCCAGCTCCGGGTTGGAAAAATCAATGGACATAGGTTCACTTCCTCACAGACGGCGGGGGTCAGTTCTTCATCATTTTCTTCAGGGCGGCCTTGATGACCTGCTCCAGGGTCAGGTCATTCAGGTCCAGCCCCTTCAGGGCGAAGCCGATCTCCGACTGGGAGTAGCCCAGCACCGCCAGGGCGGCAGAGGCCTCCGACAGCTTGTTTTCCGGGATCACCGTCACGCCGGAGCCGCCGTAGCTCTCCCCCGCGCCGTTGATGGCCTGGCCCTTGGCCAGCTTGTCCTTCAGCTCCAGAATCACCCGCTGGGCGATCTTCTTGCCCACGCCGGGGGCGCAGGTCAGGGCCTTCTCGTCCCCGGTGATGATGGACAGCGCCAGATTCGCCGGGTTGTTGGCCGACAGGATGGCCAGCGCCGCCTTCGGCCCCACGCCGGAGACAGACACCAGCTGGCGGAACAGATTCAGCTCCTCCTGGGTGGCAAAGCCGTACAGCTCCATGGCATCCTCCCGGACGTTCAGATGGGTGAACAACTTGCCCTTCTCCCCCTTTTTCAGGGCGGACAGGGTGGTGTTGGTGGTGCGGCAGGCATAGCCCACGCCGCCGCAGTCGACGACGGCCAGATAGGGCTCGATGTGAGCCACGGTGCCGTTCAGATAGTAAAACATGGAAAACAGGTCCTCCCTCTCAGCGGGTATCGTATTTCTTGGGGTCGAAGACCCGGTCGGTGTTCAGCAGCGAGGTGGCCGCCCGGCTGTGGCAGATGGCCAGAGCAAGGGCGTCGGCAGCGTCGTCCGGGCGGGGAATTTTCTTCATGCCCAGCAGCCGCTGGGTCATTTGCATGACCTGGCGTTTTTCCGCCTTGCCATAGCCCACCACCGCCTGCTTCACCTGCATGGGGGTGTACTCAAACACCGGCACCCCCAGCTTCTCCGCCGACAGCAGGATCACCCCCCGGCCATGGGCCACGGCAATGCCGGTGGTGATGTTTTTGGTGAAAAACAGCTCCTCCACCGCCATCTCGTCGGGGTGAAAGGCGTGGATAAGCTCCTCCATATCCCGGGAGATCTGCAGCAGCCGGTTGGACAGGGGGATGCCCGGCGGCGTGGTAATGACCCCGTATTGGATCAGCGTATTTTTCTGCCGCTCCGCCCGGACCACCCCAAAGCCGATGGTGGCCACCCCGGGGTCAATGCCTAAAATAATCATGCCGCCCTCCCTGCCGGTGAACATTTCGCAAAAAAGCGTTTCAGTCTATTGTAACACATTTGTTCTAGGAAAGGAAGGGGCGCTTTTCTTATGGTCTCTCCAAAAAACGCAACACCCCCGGCCCGCTCCCATACGAAACGGGCCGGGGGAGCTTTGCCTAGTTTACCCCCCGTTTTTTCGTGTCTCCTGCCCCGAATCATCATTCAGGGCCTCCATCAGGTCGGAGACACTGTCAAAGGGTCCACACATATCCTTCTCCCGGCTTGCAGCTTCTATGGCGGTATAGGTCGCCTCGTTGGGTTCCTCAAACCGTGGATCAAGCGGTAGGCTGTGATACCTCAGCATTGCATCTTCCATCAATTCCGCCTCCGATTCCCCAGCAGCCGGAGCAGTCGGACGAACAGGTTCACAAAGTCCAGATACAGCTGCAGGGCGGAGAAAATGGCCGCCTTTTCCAGCATATCTGGGTAGCCGCAGTAGAAGTTGTAGTAGTAGCGGATCTTCTGGGTGTCGTAGGCCGTGTAGCCCAGGAACACCGCAATGGCGAACAGGGAGACGATCCAGTCGATCCCGCTGAACACGCCGAAGATCCAGGTCGCGGAGCCATATACGACCAAAAAGATCAGACTGCCGAACAGGAAGGACCCCATCCGGCTCAAATCGGTATGGGTAAAGTAGCCGTAGGCCGCCAGCACACCGAAGTACAGCGCCGCCGCCAGAAAGGCCGCCAGCACGCTGCCCAGGTCATAGAGATACAGATACTGGGAGACGGTAAAGCCGAACAGCGCGGAAAAGGCCAGGAACATCGCCCGGGCGGAGCCCACCGCCATCCGTTCGATCCGTACTGCCATGGTGGCGGACAGGATCATCGTCGCCACCACCAGAACCATGGGGACATAGGGCATATAGTGCATGATCCACAGGGTGGCATTGGTCACCCATCCGGCCACGGCCACGCCGAAGGTCACCAGCAGCCCCAGCACCATCCACAGAAATACCTTGGTGGTGTACTGGCTGATGCTCTCCAGCTGACCCTGGGGGGTCATGCTCCGGTCAAATTCATGGGGATTAAAGCTCATTGTAAGCACTCCTTTCGAAAAACCGCGGGGACGATTTCGCCCCGCAGGGGTATTATAGCCCAGCAGGGCGAAAAATGCAACGGATCAGCCGAGCATGGAAAACAGGTCCACCTGACTGGTGGCGGGCATATCTCCGAAGGCCCCGGCCTCCTGCAATTTTTCAATGTGGGTCTTAGACACCTTGGGGCAGGCGGCGGCCACCTCCTCCACCGAGATAAAGCGCCGCGCCCGGCAGACCTCCTCCAGCGCGATGGCCGCCGTCTCCCCCAGTCCGGCCACGGACACAAAGGGGGGGCGCAGGCTCTGGTCGGCCTCGTCAACGGCGAAGTGCAGGGCCTCAGATTCATACAGGTCCATCCGGGCGAAGTGGAAGCCCCGGAGATAGAACTCGTAGCAGACCTCCAGCGTGGTGAGCATATCCTGCTCCACGGCAGAGGCCTCCTTGTCCTTGGCAATGATCTCCCGCATTTTCTTCTGGCAGGTCTCCATGCCGTGGCACATGAACTTCTCGTCAAAGGCCTTGGCCCGGATGGAGAAGTAGGCGGCGTAGAACGCCAGGGGCCGGTGGACCTTGAACCAGGCGATACGGAAGGCCATCATCACATAGGCCACGGCGTGGGCCTTGGGGAACAGGTAGGCGATCTTCTTGCAGGAGCCGATGTACCAGTCGGGCACACCGGCGGCCTTCATCTCCTCCTCTGCCCCGTCGGGCAGGCCCCGGCCCTTTCGCACGGCCTCCATGATCTTGAAGGACCGCTTGGGGGGCATCCCCTTGGAAATCAGGAACAGCATAATATCGTCCCGGCAGCCGATGGCCTGGCCCACGGGCACGCCCTGCTGCAAAATCAGGTCCCGGGCGTTGCCCAGCCACACGTCGGTGCCGTGGGAGAAGCCGGACAGGCGCACCAGGGTGTTGAAGTCCTTGGGCTGGGTATCCACCAGCATGCCCCGGGTGAACCGGGTGTTGAACTCCGGAATGGCCACGGCCCCGGTGGGGCCTAACAGCTCGTCGTTTTCAAAGCCCAGGACCCGGGAGGAGGTGAAGATGCTCATGGTGTCCGGGTCGTCCAGGGGGATGGCCCGGGCGTTGACCCCGGTGAGGTCCTCCAGCATACGGATCATGGTGGGGTCATCGTGGCCCAGCATATCCAGCTTCAGGAGGTTGTCCTCCATGCAGTGGTATTCAAAATGGGTGGTGATGGTGTCGGCGTCCTCGGCGTCGGCGGGGTGCTGGACGGCGGTGAAATCCTCCACGTCCATATCGTCCGGGACCACCACCAGGCCGCCGGGGTGCTGGCCGGTGGTGCGGCGGACGCCTACGCAGCCCTGGGTCAGGCGGTTCACCTCGGCATTGCCGGCGGTGAGGCCCCGCTCGTCCAGGTATTTGCGGACGAAGCCGAAGGCGGTCTTCTCCGCCAGGGTACCGATGGTGCCGGCCCGGAACACCTGGGTCTGGCCGAACATCTCGATGGCGTGGCGGTGGGCCCGGGCCTGGTATTCGCCGGAGAAGTTCAGGTCGATATCCGGCACCTTGCCGCCGCCGTAGCCCAGGAAGGTCTCGAAGGGGATGTCGAAGCCGTCCTTGACGTATTTCGTGCCGCAGACCGGGCAGTCCTTGTCGGGCATGTCCGCCCCGCAGCCGTAGCTGCCGTCGGTGACAAATTCCACGTTGCGGCAGTTGGGGCAGCGGTAGTGAGGCGGCAGGGAGTTCACCTCGGTGATGCCGGACATATAGGCCACCAGAGAGGAGCCAACGGAGCCACGGGAGCCCACCAGATAGCCGTTTTCCAGACTGCGCTGCACCAGCTTCTGGGCGGACATATACACCACGTCATACTTCCCCAGGATGCTGCCCAGCTCCACATTCAGCCGGTCCACCACCAGCTGGGGAGGCTGGTCGCCGTACAGGGCGTGGCACTTGTCCCAGACCAGGCGGTTCAGGTCCTCCTGGGAGTTTTCCAGCCGGGGCGGGAACAGCTGGCCCGGCGGCAGCAGCTCGATCTCCTCCACCAGGTCGGCGATGCGGCGGGGGGTGGCGATGACCACCTGATGGGCCAGCTCCTCCCCCAGATAGGAGAACTCCTCCAGCATCTCGGTGGTGGTCTTGAAGTAGATGGGCAGAGGCGCGTCGGCATCGGGGAACTTCTTGCTGGCCAGGAGGATATGGCGGTAAGCCTCGTCCTCCGGCTCCTGGAAGTGGACGTCGCCGGTGGCGCAGACGGGCTTGTTCAGCTCCCGGCCCAGGCGGACGATGGTGCGGTTGAACTCCCGCAGCTCCTCCTCCGACTGGACGTCGCCGTTGCGGAGCATGAACATATTGTTGCAGATGGGCTGAATTTCCAGATAGTCGTAAAACGACGCGATGCGCCTGAGCTCGGCCCAGTCCTTGTGGTCCTTCACCGCCTGGAACAGCTCCCCGGCCTCGCAGGCGGAGCCGACGATGAGCCCCTCCCGGTGGGCCATCAGCTCGGTTTTGGGGATGATGGGCACCCGCTTGAAGTATTGCAGGTTGGAGGCGGAGATCAGCTGGTACAGGTGCTTGAGGCCCATTTTGTTCTTGGCCAGCAGGATGATGTGCTTGGGGAAGCGGCTGGACTTGCTGCCCCGGGGCCGCAGTTTCAGCATCTGGGGGTTGATGTCCTGGAGACGGCGGATGCTCAGCTCTTTTTCCATCTTCTGGAAAAACGGGATCAGCATGTAGGCCACCATGGCCGCGTCGTCGGAGGCCCGGTGGTGGTTGAAGGCGGGCAGGTCCAGATACTCGGCCACGATGTCCAGCTTGAACTTGTGCAGCTCCGGCAGGAGATTCTGGGCCAGAATCAGGGAGTCCACATAGGTGGGGTCAAAGGGAAGCTCCTCCCGGCGGCAGCCGGCCCGGATGAAGCTGATGTCAAATTCGGCGTTGTGGGCCGCCAGGGGGCGGCCGTTCACAAAGGACAGAAAGGCCGTCAGGGCCTCCTTGGGGGAGGGGGCACCGGAAAGCATGGCGTCGGTGATGCCGGTGAGGCCGATGATCTCCGGCGTCAGGCGGCGGCCGGGGTTCACGAAGGTCTGGAAGCGGTCGGTGACCTGGCCGTCCTTCAGCACCACGGCGCCGATCTCGGTGATGGCCTCCCGGTCCACCTTCAGGCCGGTGGTCTCGATATCGAAGCAGACGATCTCGTCGGAGAAGTCCTGGTCCTGGGGACCGTGGACGGCGATGCGGTCGTCTAAGTTATTGACGAAGTAGCCCTCCACGCCGTAGAGGATCTTGATCTTGCCCTTGGCGGTGTGCCAGGCGTCCGGGAAGGACTGGGCCACGCCGTGGTCGGTGATGGCGATGGCCGGGTGGCCCCAGGCGATGGCCTGCTTGATGACGGAGGCGGTGTCCGTCAGGGCGTCCATGTTGGACATCTTGGTGTGGAGGTGCAGCTCCACCCGCTTCTCCGGGGCGGTGTCCTCCCGGGGATTGTGGGGGATCTTCATAATGTGGAAGGGGCGCAGCTGAATGTCCTTGCCGTCCCGGCTGAGCTCCACATTGCCCTGGACCCGGAGCCACATCCCCGGGGACACGGCGTTCTGCATGGACTGGGCCTCCTTGCCCTCCATGTACTTGGTGACGGTGACGGAATTCCGGTAATCCGTCATGTCGAAGGTCAGACGCCAGACGCCGGGCTTGCGGGTCTCGTAGCACTCGGCGGCAAAGACCTTGCCCTCCACCACCACGGCGCCCATCTTGGGGTTCAGGCTGTCGATGGGGACGGGCTTTCCCTTGATCTCCCGGCCCATGAGGATGTCGGACTTGTCCTCCGCGGGCCGGGGGGTGCGGAAGTGGAGCCGCAGCTGGCGCAGCTGATACTGGTCCATCAGCAGCTGGCGCAGGGCGGTGACGGCGGCCTCCGGCAGCGGGGCGGAGGCCGTCAGCTCCAGCTCCATGGTGCGCTCCGCCCGGTCCATGCTGCCGCCCACCACGCAGGCGTCGTGGAGCAGCAGGCCCAGGTCACGGGGGGGCACAAAGCTCTCGAAAAAGGTGAAAAACGGTATTTTATCGCACATACGGGGTCCTCCCTTACAGCTTGTCGATCTCGTCCATCAGGGCGTCCACCAGCTTGTCCTGGGGAACCTTGCGCAGAATTTCGCCATGGCGGAACAGCAGGCCCTCGCCGTCGCCGCCGGCGATGCCCACATCGGCGGCCCGAGCCTCGCCGGGGCCGTTGACCACGCAGCCCATGACCGCCACGGTGATGGGCTTGGTGCAGCCCTGAAGGCGGCGCTCCACCTCCCGGGCGATGGGGATCATGTCGTACCGGGTGCGGCCGCAGGTGGGGCAGGAGATCAGGTCGGGGCCGGTTTTCCGCAGACCGGCGGCAGAGAGAATATCCAGGGCGGCCCGGACCTCCTCCTCCGGGTCCGCCGTCAGGCTGACCCGGAGGGTGTCGCCGATGCCCTGGCACAGCAGGCCGCCGATGCCGATGGCGGATTTCAGCACCCCCAGGCGGGGGGTGCCGGCCTCGGTGACCCCCAGGTGCAGGGGGTAGTGGGTCTGCTCATGGAGCATGCGGTAGGCGGCCATGTTCACGGGGACGTGGGAGCACTTGACAGAGATGCAGATGTCGTCAAAATTGCAGTCGTTCAGCAGGCGGACGTGGCCCAGGGCGCTGTCCACCAGGGCCTGGGCGGTGACGCCGCCGTATTTTTGCAGAAGCTCCCGCTCCAGGGAGCCACCGTTGACGCCGATGCGGATGGGAATGCCCCGGTCCCGGCAGGCGTCGGCCACGGCCCGGACCTTTTCCGCGGAGCCGATGTTGCCGGGGTTGATGCGGATCTTGTCCACCCCCTGGCGGACGCACTCCAGGGCCAGGCGATAGTCAAAGT
>URTG01000049.1 GCA_900550705.1 uncultured Eubacteriales bacterium
CCTTTTGTCACTTCGTTACATTTCCCCCCGCTAGGGGGAATCGGCCCTCCCCCTTTTGTCGCTGCGCGACATTTCCCCCCGATAGGGGGAATCGGCCCTTTACACAAGGGAGGCGCTAGAACTGCGTCCTTCTTATTCAAACGCTTTAAGCCCTATGGCGTTCCCCTCATCCGTCACGGGCTTCGCCCGCGCCACCTTCCCCCAGGGGAAGGCAACCTCGCACCACACGTCACCAAGAAAGGAGCCTTTCCCATGAAAAAGTGTTCCATCGTAGTCAGCATTTGTCTCGCCGTGGCGTTGTGTATGGGATTGGACAATCCACAGAGCCAGACCGCGGTGTTCTATGGCTGTGAGCTGCCGGATACCACGAAAGTAGTGGAGTTAGCCCAAGGTGAGCTGATCGACGGCTTTACCGGCTTGAACTGCAAGAAGAAGCTGCACCAGGACAATGGAAGCTATGTGACCCTATCCGTGGAAAATCTGGGAGACGATCCTGTGATACTCAGCATTAACGGCCAGGGAAACTGGCATGTATACCCCGGAGAGCAAGACAGCCTGGCGGCAGAGGTGACTCAGAAGCCGCTGGGCTTTGCCCGCCCCTACCGTTTTAAGGTGGCTTCCCAAGGCGGCAGCTCCATCCATATCCGCTATGCCATTTTCCAGGGAGACGCAGTGACTTTTCTCCCCCGTTCCTAAAGTACCCGTGGACTATCTGCTGGACGATGAGGCAGAACCAGAAGAAGCCTCCAATCGTCTTCCGGGTGAAACGGACTTCCAAGAAGTTCCGGAGCACACTTCCGGTGAACCGGAACAGACCGAGGCGAACGCAAAAAAGTCCAGGCGCAAAAAGTACCTGGCGGCGCTGTTGGTTGCGGCAATCGCAGTGGCAGTCGGCTTCTACCTCTGGATTCGCTAGCCGGAGAACTTTAACCGGCTCCAGGGCGTGAAAATCGAGACCGCAGAAGAATCCGTGGCAGGCAGAGAAATTGTTACGTTTGCTTTTGATGAGTGGTAATTAAGGAGGAACCGAACATGAAAAATCGCGCAGTCCGTATCATTGTTGCTGCGGCAATGCTCTGGGCGGCGGCGGAGCTCCTGCCTGTTCCAACGCATACGCAGACACCCGGGCACTCCGCCGAAGGTGGATATTCTGCGGAGACCATGTTGATGGATATGGTGGTGGACCGGTATGATAGGAATGACTCGTCCGGGCTTGACATTTCCAAGGCGCTGAACCGCAGCAACGGAAAATATGTAAATCTGTACGTGGAAAATTGCGGCGATACCGCAGTGACTGCTACCATCAACGGCCAGGCAGAGCGCGTCTTTGCACCGGAGGAAAAGGGGCACATTTACGTTGAAGTGCGGCAGGGCTTTTTCAACCGGAGTAAGGACTATCAGTTCCAGGTTACGGCAGAGGACGGCGGCACTGTAAAAATCTACTACGCCATCGCTCAGCGGGATTACGAGTAAATAGCACGAAATGCCCCGTGATACCCTTTCCACAGGCATGGAGGAAAATTCTCCTCCCCCGCCCCGAAAAAAGCGCCAAACCGCCGGGGAAACCCCTCGTTTTTCCACGGTTTTGGACGGAAATGTGGAAAAATCCGGAATTTGCTTGACAGAACGGCATTTCTGTATTAGAATCCCAGTTACAGCGAAGACCGGGGACATAGTACCCCGCCGCCGGAATGCAGAGAGAGGATGGTCGGTGAAAATCCTCCGAAGGCGCGGACGAAGGCACCCCGGAGCTGCGGGCAGGAAATGGCCCGCCGGCCCCCGCCGTTATCGGGATCGAGAGCGTACCAGCCAGGTACGAATTCAGGTGGAACCACGGACAAGCTTTTGTTCGCCCTGAGCCGAAATGCCGGCTCAGGGCGTTTTTTTACGCTTTCTGCCTTGAGCCAAACAGTGACCTCCCGGCGAAGTCCGGGAAAAATCGACAGAAAAGGAGCTATTCCCATGAAAAACAGCGAAAAGACTATGGAAAAGATCGTCTCCCTGTGTAAGGGCCGCGGCTTTATCTTCTCCGGCAGCGAAATTTACGGCGGCCTGGCCAACACCTGGGACTACGGCCCCCTGGGCGTGGAGCTGAAGAACAACGTCAAGAAGGCCTGGTGGAAGAAGTTCGTCCAGGAGAACCCCTACAACGTGGGTCTGGACGCCGCCATTCTGATGAACCCCCAGGTGTGGGTGGCCTCCGGCCATGTGGGCGGCTTCTCTGACCCCCTGATGGACTGCAAGGAGTGCAAGGAGCGCTTCCGCGCCGACAAGGTCATCGAGGACTGGTGCCAGGAGAACCACTTCGACCTGGGCCACAGCGTGGACGCCATGAGCCAGACCCAGATGAAGGAGTTCGTCGAGGAGCACCAGATCGTCTGCCCCTCCTGCGGTAAGTTCAACTGGACCGACATCCGCCAGTTCAACCTGATGTTCAAGACCTTCCAGGGCGTCACCGAGGACGCGAAGAACACCGTGTACCTCCGCCCTGAGACCGCCCAGGGCATTTTCGTCAACTTCCAGAACGTCCAGCGCACCACCCGCCGCAAGCTGCCCTTCGGCGTGTGCCAGGTGGGCAAGTCCTTCCGGAATGAGATCACCCCGGGCAACTTCACCTTCCGCACCCGCGAGTTTGAGCAGATGGAGCTGGAGTTCTTCTGCAAGCCCGGCACCGAGCTGGAGTGGTTCGCCTACTGGAAGAAGTTCTGCCACCAGTGGCTGCTGGACCTGAACATGAAGGACGAGAACCTGCGTCTCCGCGACCACGACCCCGAGGAGCTGTCTCACTACTCCAACGCCACCACCGACTTTGAGTTCGTCTTCCCCTTCGGCTGGGGCGAGCTGTGGGGCGTGGCCAGCCGCACCAACTTCGACCTCACCGCCCACCAGAAGACCTCCGGCAAGGATATGTCCTACTTCGACCAGGAGGCCAACGAGCACTATATCCCCTACGTCATCGAGCCCTCCCTGGGCGCAGACCGCGTCACCCTGGCCTTCCTGGTGGACGCCTATGACGAGGAGGTGGTGGACGCGGAGAAGAACGACGTCCGCACCGTCCTCCGCCTGCACCCCGCGCTGGCCCCCTATAAGTGCGCCATCCTGCCCCTGTCCAAGAAGCTGAGCGACAAGGGCCGCGAGGTCCAGGAGATGCTCTCCAAGTACTTCATGGTGGACTACGACGACGCCGGCTCCATCGGCAAGCGCTACCGCCGCCAGGACGAGATCGGCACCCCCTACTGCATCACCGTGGACTTCGAGACCGTGGGCGACGACAAGACCCCCGCCGACAACGCCGTCACCATCCGTGACCGGGATACCATGGAGCAGGTCCGCGTGCCTATTGATCAGCTGAAGACTTGGTTGGAGGAGAAGCTGGCCTATTAAGCCCCATTCCCCACAAAGTTTCCCACATCGGTGGATAAAAAATCGCGACCGAACGCGCCAACGGCGCGTTCGGTCGTTTTTTCGGCTGTTTTCCGGGCGGTTTTCCACATTTCTGGAAAAATTGTGGAGAAAATCTGAGAATCCGCCGTTTGCCGTCATTGACAAACCACCCGGAAGCCGCTACACTAAAATAAAAGAAATGCGGCGGGAGGGGATCGTGTGAAGCTGGACTTATTCGTCTCCGAAGTGGAGACCGGGCAAAGGATTCCGGTGCAGATAGAACCTATGACTGAGGCCGACGCGGAGCAGACGAGAACAACCCCGCGCTGGCAGACCGACTGGACATCTGACTTCATCCAGGATACGGACAAGTTAAAGTATGCCCTGAAAACGACAGACGGCGAACTGACTGCCCTGGGGACCTATTCCGTGCAGCGGGACTACGTTACTGTCGAAATTGTTTATATCGAGAGCCATCCGGCGAGCAACCCAACCATGACAGCGCGAAAAAAGTACAACGGGTTAGGAAAAGCTATGATCGCGTTTGGCATTGCGCTGTCGGTCAACCACGGCTGCGAGGGCTGCGTGACGTTTGAAGCGAAAACCACCGGACTGGCCCGGCACTACGCCGAAGACTTCGGTGCGATTGCGCTTCCGGCGTGGGGCGGTCCGCCCCGTTTTATGATCGACGGAGAATCGGCAATTGCCGTGATTTCTGATTTTTTGACCGAATAAAAGGAGGCGGAATGATATGACAAACAGGGAAAATAGACCCACTTCCGATGCCCAATGGTACTTCCAAAGCTTCCAGGGAGATCGGGAGCAATTCTACCGAATCTTTTTCCAGATGTGCCGCAAATTCGGTGTTTCCTGGCGTACCGCCTCGCCGGAGCAGAAGCGGTTTATCGAAGAAATCACCCGCTACACCGTGGAACGGCAGACGGCGCGCCAAGCCGGTGTGCCGCTGGAACGGGTCCGTCCGGTGTTTGATATTGCGTAAAAAGGGGCTGTCTCAAAATGCGAATTGCAAGAGAATAGCCCTGTCAAAAGTCGAAAAAGTCGTGAGAATCCGGTTTTTATCGGATTTTCACGACTTTTTTGTTGGGTTAATTTTTAGAAAATGCTATTTTGAGACAGCCCCCTTGTCATATTCATCGCAGATAATTCAGCGGATTCACCGCGTTCCCCCGCACGCGCACCTCAAAGTGGCAGTGTACGCCGGTGGAGCGGCCGGTGGAGCCGGCCTTGGCGATGGCCTGGCCCTTGGCGACCTTGGACCCGGCGGAGACCAGGAGGGAGGAATTGTGCCCGTAGTAGGTCTGGGTGCCGTTGTCGTGGGTGATGATGACCAGCTTGCCATAGGACCCCTTGGTGCCGGCGAAGGTGACGGTGCCGCCGTCGGCGGCCCTGACGGTGGCCCCGTAGGAGGTTGCGATGTCGATGCCGGAGTGGTAGCTGTACCCGCCGAAGATATACCGCCCGCCGAAGTAGGAGGTGATTCGCCCGGAGATGGGCCAGCTGAAGGAGCCGGTGGAGGCGGTCTTGGGCTTCTCCTTGGTGCCCACGGCCTTGACGGTTTTGGTGGGCTCCCGGGTGGTGACGGAGCTGAGAATGTCCCGGCTCTGCTCCACGCCGTTGATTCGGGTGATGTTGGCCTCCACCTGGGCCTCCCCCTCCACACCCTGGGAGATGATTTTAGAGGTTCCCTTATACATGGAGCTGTTGTTCACCGTCTCCACCGGGCACTCGATGGCCTGGGTGTAGGTCACATGGTCCACGGTCTGGACGGACAGGGCGGCGGACACGCCCTTTACGTTGAGCACGTCCCCCACCATCAGGCGGTTGATGTCCACGTCGGGGTTCAGGGCCTTCAGGTCGCTGATGGACATATCGTTGGCGTAGGCGATGGCGTTGAAGGTGTCCCCCTGGACCACGGTGTAGGTGCCCGCGCCGGAGCCGCCCGCGCCGGTGGTGAGCACCTGCTCCATCTCCTCGGCGGTCATCAAATCGTCCACCATATACACGCTGCGGACGGACACCTTCTGCATAAAGTCGCAGGAGACGGTGTTTTCGTTGGTGTACCGGGCCTTCAGATCGGTCAGCAGGCTGTTCAGCGCCGTCTGGTCCTTGATCACGCCCACGGCCTGGCCGTCCAGGGAGACCTCGTACTTCCGCAGTTGGTCGCTGACCTCGTTGAGCTGCTCGAAGAAATAGGTCTCCAGCGCGGCCTCGTCGGTGAGGTCGGTTTTCAGCGCCAGGGTGAGGTGATAGTCCGGCGTGCCGGGGATCTGATACTCGTAGCCCAGCAGACGGCTGCCCTCCTGCTCCACCTGGGTCATGGCCTGGTCCACCATCTCCTGGCTGGACACGATGCCCACGGCGCTGCCGTTCAGGGTGACGGCGTAGCCGATGGAATAGAGGGTGGTCAGCGTCAAAATCAGCCCCAGCGCCGCGGAGATGCCCAAAAAGGAGATGGGTCCCACCGCCCGCTTGCCCGCCACGGCCCCGTGGAACACATGGGCCCACCGGCGGAAATGGATGCGGGACCACTCCTTCCACCGGGCCTTGGTCTTATCAAATGCCGCCTTCCGCTCCTCCCGGGACATCCCCGCCCCGGGGAGCTTCGGCGTTGGAATCTGGATCATAGTGCGATACCTCGAAACAAGGGCGCGCCGCGCCCAAGGAAATAGTTACAAAATGGTTACAAGTAACTATACTCGTTTTCCGGGGTTCCGTCAAGGGGGAAAACGGAGAAAAAGGGATTACGCTTCCCTTTTTCGACCGTTTATGCTACACTGTCTGTGTTGCCTTTGAACTCCTAATCCGGCATCGGAAAGGAGGTGCTGGCCATGAACCATATATTGGTGAGTTTTCTTGTCTCCGTCGGAGCAGGTGTCGTAAGCTATTACATCTGCAAGTGGCTTGACGGAGGCCGCAAAGGCAAATAAGCACAAAGAACCCCCGGAGAGTGGCACCTCTCCGGGGGTTTGCCTTTGTGTGTTGGCTTTGAACCGATTGGTAAGTTTCTTTGGCTGCTGCTATTATAGCACAGCCCTCCACCAAAATGCAAGGCTTTTCAGAAATTCTTTGCGGGAACCGCCCCCATGACCACAAGAAACCCCAGGGCTGACCGTAGTAGTCAGTTTTGACTAAAACTTTACTTTTTAAGTAGAACAGGCCAATCTATATAGACCGCAATGTCCAGAGCCACATATATCGTGTGCTGGTCATTGTATGAGAAAATAGTAAGGTTTTAGCATTAATTGACTAGTAGGGACAAAAACCAGCCCCCGCGGCCGCGGGGGCTGGTCTGCTCAAAAGCCTCGCGGGCTTTCAGGTCTCCGGGTTGAAATTGCCCTCGTCCTGGGGGCGGCGATTGCCCCGGGGGCGGTGGCGGCGGCGGCGGTTGCCGTTCCGGCGGGCGGCCTCCTCCCCACCGGCGGCGGGGGTCTGTGCCCCATTGGGCTGGGGGGCGGGGCGGGACTGCGGGGGGCGGCTCTGCCGGGGCGGACGCTCCCGGTTGTCGCGGCTGTCCCGATTTTCCCGGGGCTCCCGATTCTCCCGCGGGGGGCGGTCCCCCTCGTTCTCGTTCCGGGGCCGACGGCGGCGGCTGCGGTTATTGCGGCCCTGGCTCCGGTCCTCCTCCGTCTGCTCCCGGCGCTGGGGGGCGGGACGGGCTTGCTCCTCCCGGCGGCCGAAGGCGGCCTCCAGGGCGGCGGAGAGATTTTCCTCCTCGGTGGCGGGGCGGCTGTCCTCCTCCGTGTTCTTCCGCAGCTTGGCCAGCTGAGACAGGGGCGGCTCGACATAGCCCTCCGGCCGCTTTCCCTTGCCGCTGCGGACGACGCACAGCTCGCAGTTGTGGTAGCACTTGGGGGTCTCGGGGGCGGAGTCCAGCCGGACCTGCACCGTCTGCCGCAGCAGATTCACGCTGGACACGGTGCCCGCCCCGTCGGGGGTCTCCACAAAGGACTCCTGCTTGGGGGCGTGCTTCACCAGGTCCTCATAGGCGTCCTGCTCATACTTCAGGCAGCACATCAGCCGCCCGCAGGTGCCGGAAATCTTGGTGGGGTTCAGGGAGAGGCTCTGGGTCTTGGCCATCTTGATGGACACGGGCTGGAACTCGTTCAGGAACTGGGCGCAGCAGAAGGGCCGGCCGCAGATGCCCAGGCCGCCCAGCATTTTCGCCTCGTCCCGGACGCCAATCTGCCGCAGCTCGATGCGGGCGTGGATGGTGCTGGCCAGGTCCTTCACCAGGGCGCGGAAGTCCACCCGCCCCTCGGAGGTGAAGAAGAACAGCACCTTGTTCCCCTCGAAGCTGTACTCGGCCTCCACCAGCTTCATGTCCAGCCCGTGCTGGGCGATTTTCTCCTGGCAGATTTGGAAGGCCCTGGCCTCCTTCTCCTTGTTCCGGACCAGGGTCTCCCGGTCCTCGTCGGTGGCCACCCGGACCACGGGGCGGAGGGGGGCAGTCAGCTCCATCTCGTCGATGAGAAAGTTGGCCTGGGTGCACTCGCCGTATTCGGTGCCCCGGGCGGTCTCTACGATGACGCCGTCGCCCTCCTGAAACTTGTTTCCGTCGGGGTTGAAATAATATTGCTTGCCGCCGCTTTTGAAGCGGACGCTGATAATCTCTACCATAGGGTGTCTCCTTCGTATCTCCCGGGGGTCACCGCCCGGCCGGGGTGGATTCAAACAGTCCGGCGCACAGCCATCCGGCCAGCTGACCGGGGTTGGCGTTGAGCTGAGCGGCGGCCCGCAGGGTCCGCACCAGCTCCACCGCCCGGAGCAGCCTCCGGCGGTCCTGCCGGAGGACCAGGCGGCGGCCCAGCTCCTGCTCCAATTCGTCCAGCAGAAGACCCAGGGCCTCCCGCTTGCCCTGCTCCAGCACCATGGAGCGTTCAAACAGCTCCGGCTCCCTGCCCTTCTCCAAAGCGTCGGCCAGGGCGCGGACCTGCTGCTCCCGCTCCTGCCGGGCGGGGTCGTCGTCGCTCAGGGCGCGGACGGCCCGGCCCAGTATCCCCTGGCAGTCCAGGGCGGCCTGGCGGACGGCCTCCGGCGGCTGGTCGGGAAAGTTCTCCCGCAGCCATGCCTCGCACTCCCCCAGGGGCACCGGAGTCATGGCCAGCTCCTCGCACCGGGAGCGGACGGTCTGGAGCACGCCGCCGCCGTTTTCGGCCAGCAGCAGAAAGGCCGCGTACTCCGGCCCCTCCTCCAGCAGCTTGAGCATGGCGTTCTGGGCCGCGGAGTTCATCCGGTCGGCCCCCTCCAGCACATAGACCTTCCGCTGGCCCTCGTTGGGCCGCACATAGGCGTCGCTCCGCAGGGCGCGGACCTGGTCCACCGTGATGGGCTTGTCCTCTCCGGGGCCGGAAATGACAGACACATCCGGGTGGACACCGCCAAATACCTTCTTGCAGGGGGCACAGCGCCCGCAGGGGCGGTGTTCTGCCGGGGCGGCGCATACCATAGCGGCGGCCAGCCGGCGGGCAAGCAGGTGCCTCCCAGAGCCTCCGGGGCCGGCAATCAGATAGGCGTGGGACAGGCCCCGGCCCTGTTCCTGGCGGAGCAGCTGCTCCTTCAGCCGGGCGTTTCCGGCCAGCGCGGTGGACTGCATGGACCTGTCTCCTCTCCTGTGTTTGCTGGGTTCCCGCGTTCAGCGGGCGGAGGGCGGGAGGACCCGCACTTCCGTGTCCATATTATATCCTATTTGCCGCAAATAGGCCAGTTCTTTTTTTCCAATCTCCTCCCCCGGGGCCACCACGGGCACCCCCGGCGGATAGGGGGCAATCTGACAGGCCGCCACCCGGCCCCGGCACTCCCCCAGAGGCCGCCGCTCACTGGGGGCGAAGATGGCCTCCCGCACGGACAGCACCGCCCGGGGCAAGAAGGGGGCGGGCAGGGGCGGACAGTCCCCCATCTCCCCCCGCAGCTCCTCCAATGCGGCGGTGAGGCGGGTCCAGCTGTCCTCGTCGTCCAGGGCGGTGCAAATCAGGACCACATGGCCGCCGTCCTCCATTTCCGGGTAAATGCCCCGGGACTCCAAGGCCCGGGCGAAGGCGGGGCCGTCCTTCACCTTCAGGGTCAGGCGGCAGGGGTCCAGGTCAGACCGGTCCAGGGCCGGGAAGCGGCGCCGCAGACCGGCCACCCGCTCCGCCGTCCGGCGGTAGGCCGCCGCCCCCTCCGTCTCCATCCACTGGCGGGCCCCGTCCAGGCTGGCCATCATGGGATAGGAGGGGCTGGAGGAGCCGTACATACTGGCCCGCAGCCGCACCAGGTCGGGGGCAAGCCCCCGGGTGAACAGCAGGGCGGTCTGCCCCATGGCGGGCAGGGTCTTGTGGGCGGACATCACCACCGCGTCCGCCCCGGCATAGGGGTCCAGCCCCAGAAAGGGCAGGTGCGCCCCGTGGGCACCATCCACCATCAGCCGCCCGCCCCGGCGGTGGACCAGGGCGGCAATGGCTGGAATATCTGATAATATCCCGGAATAAGTTGGTGAAGTAATACAGACCGTTTTGATTTCCGGATGGGAGTCCAGCAGCTCCTCCACCCGGGCCGGGTCCACCGGCCCGATGAGCCGCTCCTCCTCCAGCCAGGGCCGTTCCAGATAGACGGGGTGCAGCCCCAGCAGCGCCAGGGCGTGAAAGGCGGAGCGGTGACAGCTCCGGTCCAGCAGCACCCCCTCCCCCGGCCGGCAGCACAGGGCCAGCCCGGTGTGGACTCCCATGGTGGAGCCGCCGGTGAGGAATTGGCAGTGGTCAAACCCGAACCGCTCCGCCCACAGGGCCTGGGCCGTATCGAAGGGCTCCCCCGCCTCATACAGATTCCCGGTACCGGGAATCTCCGTCACATCCAGCGGGGCCAGGGGGGCCAGCTCGGGAATGGGCAGGGTCTTCCCCTTGTGGCCGGGCATATGAAAGCGGACAGGGCCGCTGTTTGCGTAATTTTTTAATGTGGTGTAGAGTGGGGTCATAGGCACCTCCGGGGAGTGATGAGTTAGGAGTTAGGAGGGATGAGTTTTCTGGCCCTTTCATCTCTGCCTCTTATACGAAAGTCACCCTCATCCGTCACGCTTCGCGTGCCACCTTCCCCCTGGAATGGGGAAGGCTACGGAGGCACGGTCCTTTGGCTCCCCTGAAAGGGGAGCTGGCCGCCGTAGGCGGACTGAGGGGTTGCCGTCCCCGTGATCACGATGCGTCCGTAGGGGCCGATGTCCTCATCGGCCCGGTTCGTTGGTGCGACAGGCATC
>URTG01000050.1 GCA_900550705.1 uncultured Eubacteriales bacterium
ATATAGGCAGAAAACACCGCCCGAGGGACTGCTTTGTCTCTCGGGCGGTGCTTTATTCAGGGCAAAATAGCTCAGCCCAGCTTCGCCAAACCCAGCTTCAGGCGGCGGACGGTCTCGTCCTTGCCCAGGATGCGGCAGATCTCCACGGCTCCGCCGGGGGTGACGGCCTTGCCGGCGGCGGCGATGCGGACGGGCCACATGAGGGTGGCGTTCTTGACCTCCAGCTTGGCGGCCAGGTCCACCAGGCCGTCGTGAATGGCGTCCTGGGTCCAGGCGGGCAGGGCCTCCAGCATGGGAATGGCGGCCTCCAGCATGGCCTTGGACACCTGGGGGTTGGTCTTGGACTTTTTGTTGGTGAACAGCTCGTCGCTGTACTCGGGCAGAGCGTCGAAGAAGTCCACCTTCTCGGGGATGTCGGTGAGCTTCTCGCACCGGGCCTGGAGCAGGGCGGCAATCTCGGCGGCGTCGATGGCGGGATTCTTCACCGCCTGGCGGATATAGGGTTCGGCCACCTTGGCAAACTGCTCCGGCTCCATGGCGCGGAGATACAGGGCGTTGAAGTGGGTCAGCTTCTCAATGTCGAAAATGGCGGGGGACTTGGACATTCCCTCCAGGTCGAACACCTGGGCCAGCTCCTCCAGGCTGAAGATCTCCTGCTCGGCCAGCTCGCCCCGGGGGGACCAGCCCAGCAGGGCCACATAGTTCAGAATGGCCTCGGTGAGGAAGCCCTGGGCCTTCAGGTCCTCATAGGAGGGGTCGCCGTGGCGCTTGGACATCTTGTTGTGGGCGTCCCGCATCACGGGAGAGCAGTGGACATAGGTGGGGACCTCCCAGCCGAAGGCCTGATACAGCAGGTTATACTTGGGCGCGGAGGACAGATACTCGCTGCCCCGGACCACATGGGTAATGCCCATCAGGTGGTCGTCCACCACGTTGGCGAAGTTATAGGTGGGCATTCCGTCCCGCTTCATCAGCACCTGGTCGTCCAGGGTCTTGTTCTCCACGGTGATGTCGCCGAAAATAGCGTCGTGGAAGGTGGTGGTGCCCTCGCTGGGGATCTTCTGCCGGATGACATAGGGGTGACCGGCGGTCTTCTTGGCCTGGGCCTCGGCGCAGCTCAGGCAGCGGCAGGGGTCCTCCGCCCTATCGAACTCGCCGGAGTCCTCCTCCGACTCGGTCTTTTCGCAGAAGCAGTAGTAGGCGTGGCCCTTCTCCACCAGCTGCTCGGCATACTTGCCATAGGTATCCCGCCGCTCCGACTGGATATAGGGGGCCACGGGACCGCCCACATCGGGACCCTCGTCGTGGTCCAGGCGGCACTCGGCCAGGGTGCGGTAGATCACGTCGGTAGCGCCCTCTACCAGCCGGCCCTGGTCGGTGTCCTCGATCCGCAGGATAAAGGTGCCGCCGGCGTGCCGGGCGATGAGCCAGGTATACAGCGCGGTCCGCAGGTTGCCCACGTGCATATACCCCGTGGGCGAGGGGGCGAAGCGGGTCCGGACCTTTCCGTGGGGGATCTTGGCCTCCATGTCGTCAAAATACTTCTGATCGAATTCCATAGTCTTCCTCCGTCAACGGCGGCGGACCGCCGGTATTTCAGCTTGACAAAAAAGTGGATTTACCACGGTCTCTATTATAGGAGATTTTTCCTCCTTTGACAAGGGCGACGGCTCTCTCTCCGGCGAAATTTTATTGCTTTTCTCCGGAAAATCGGCTATGCTATACCATACGGTGGTCTGAGCCTCCCACCCGCGCTCCGGATGGGACGCTCAGACGCCGTAAGCCAACAGAAACGAGGTATGTTCCGTGAGTCAACCCATCAAATCGTTCCTCCGCAGCTCTCCAGGCCGCACGCTGCTCAGTCTGCTGATCACCGCCGGGGCGGGCTTTGTCTATTTTTATATCACACTGCCCGCGCTGAACCCCCACTCCGGAGACTTTTACAGCTTTTTGGTCCTGCTGTGCGTGGTCTACCTGATCGCCACTTTTCTGCTGTCCGGCGGCCGCCGCAGCGACGTGGTGATGACGCCCAAGGAGCGGGCCAGAGAGTGGTTCCGCTTCATCCGCAGCCGCTGCCTCCCCGTGGGTCTGCTGCTGGCCGCAGCGGTCCTCGTGTCGGTGGTCGGCGAGCTGCTCTCCCTCCCCCTCCTCCGGGCCGGGGCCTATCGGGACCTGCTCACCGTACAGACCGGCGACTTTGCCGCAGATGTGGCCCAGATCTCCTTTAACGAAATTCCCACCCTGGACCGCACCTCCGCCGAGTACCTGGGCGACCGGCAGATGGGTACCCTCAGCGACATGGTCAGCCAGTTCGAATACTCCGGCGACTCCACCCAGATCAACTACCAGGGCCGCCCCGTCCGGGTGGCGCCCATCGCCTATGCCGACCTGGTGAAGTGGATCACCAACCGAGGCCAGGGTCTGCCCGCCTATGTGGTGGTGGACATGGTCACCCAGGAGGCCACGGTGGTCCGCCTGCCCGAGGGGATGAAGTACTCCTTCTCTGAGCCGCTGAACCGCAATATCCAGCGGCACCTGCGGTTCCAGTACCCCACCATGATGTTCTCCACCCCGGAGTTCGAGATCGACGAGGACGGCCACCCCTGGTGGATCGCCCCCCGGATGGTAAAGACCATCGGCCTGTTCGGCGGCACGGACATCCGGGGCGCGGTGCTGGTGGATGCCATCACCGGCGAGAGCCAGTATTACGAGGACGTGCCCACCTGGGTGGACACCCTGTACGTCCCCGAGCTCATTATGGAGCAGTATGACTACCACGGCACCCTGGTCCATGGCTTCTTCAACTCTCTGCTGGGCCAGCGGGATGTGACCATCACCACCGACGGCTACAACTATATCGCCATGAACGACGATGTCTACGCCTACACCGGCATCACCTCCGCCAACGCGGACCAGTCCAACCTGGGCTTCCTGCTGTGCAATATGCGGACCAAGGACACCCATTTCTATGAGGCCCCCGGCGCTACCGAGGCGGCGGCCCAGGCCTCCGCCATGGGCGTGGTCCAGGACCTGGGCTATGTGGCCACCTTCCCCCTGCTGCTGAACATCGCCGGGGAGCCCACCTACTTCATCCCCCTGAAGGACGCCACCGACCTGGTCAAGAGCTACGCCATGGTCAACGTGGCCCAGTATCAGATCGTCGCCACCGGCTCCAGCGTGTCCGCCTGCGAGCAGAGCTATATCCAGATGCTGGCCGACAAGGGCGTCACCATCCAGGAGGAGCTGCCCCAGACCGAGGTCTCCGGCACCGTGGCCGAGCTTCGCTCCGCCGTGCTGGACGGCAACACCACCTATTTCCTCCGGCTGGAGGACTCCCCCGTCTTCTACGCCCTGTCCCTCAAGGACTGCCGGGAGGCTGTGACCCTGAACGTGGGGGACTCGGTGACGATCCAGCATGAGATTCCCACGGAGGATGGGGCCTCGATCCTGGATGCGTATTCGATGATGATTGGGAGGTAAGCGAGGGGAGATTTCGATTTCCCCCTCGGGAGAGGGAAGCCGATGACGCATACTTCTCTCGAGAGCCACCCTCATCCGTCTCGGCTTCGCCGAGCCACCTTCCCCCAGGGGAAGGCTATTTTTAGAGGGAACCCCGCGATTGCTGCCATGCCAGGCGCGCTTCTAAACAAGGGATGATAGAGACTATCACTGACCGGGGCAGAGCGGCAGCGGGCGGGGAACGTAAGCACAACCACAAGTCTCCACCCGCGCCGGTCGGGATTTCGCTAGGCTTCCCTTCCGGATGGCTCCCCCGGGTCCGGGGCCGCAGCCCCGGTGATCTTTGGCTACTTTCCATCACTGGAAAGTAGCCCGCCCGCAGGCGGAACATCCCCCCGTCCCCGCCCGCAGGCGAAACACCCCCCAAAACACAAAAACAGCACCCTGCGCTCCGCAAGGTGCTGTTTTTGCATTAGTTTCAATCCTCATCCGCCGCAGCGTCGTACATCGGCCGACCGCTGCCGGTGGGCTGTGCCGCGCTGGGCGCGCCCCCTGCCATTCCGGCGGCGGCGGCGCGGAAGCGGGAACGGGACTTTTTGATCTCGTCGTAGGCTTCGGCCACGGCCTCCTCGGTGCGGCGCAGGGCATCCTCGCAGTATTCGTTGGCGGAGCGCTTCAGCTCCCGGCTGCGCTCCTCCGCCTGCTGCATCATCTCGTTGGCCCGCTGCTTGGCCTGGAGGGTGATGGTATCCTCCGCCAGCAGCTGGCGGGCCTTGTCCTCCGCGGCCTTGCGAATGGCGTCGGCCTCCCGCTTGGCGGAGGCGATCAGCTCCGCCCGGTTGGCCATCATCTTTCTGGCCTCCGCCAGCTCCATGGGGAACTGCCCCCGAATATCGTCAATCAGGTCCAGTGCACGGTCCCGCTCGATCATGCACTTATCCCCGGACAGCGGCACGTTTTTTGCTTCGTCGATCATCTCGAACAGCATATCCATCAGCTCTTCCACTCCGCTTGCCATCCGTTATCCTTCCTTTCCTTTCATTTCCCCCATGCGCCGGTTCACGTCGTCCACGATCTCCCGGGGGACAAAATCCCCCAGGTCCGCCCCGTAGCGGGCCATCTCCTTCACGATGGTGGAGCTCAGGTAGGTATACTTCTCGCTGGACGCCAAAAACATGGTCTCCAGCCGGGGATTCAGCTTGCGGTTGATGATCGCCATCTGGACCTCCTGCTCAAAGTCCGACACGGCCCGCAGGCCCTTCACCACCACATGGGCGCGGCGGCGGCGGGCATAATCGGCCAGCAGCTCGTCTGAAAAGTCCACCTCGACATTGGGGAACCGGGCGGTGGACCGCCGGAGCAGCTCCACCCGCTCCTCCGGGCGGAACATCCCCTGCTTTTTCGAGTTGACCATCACGCAGACGATCAGCCGGTCGAAGCAGGCGGAGGCCCGCTTGATGATGTTCAGGTGTCCCAGCGTCACCGGGTCAAAGCTGCCCGGATAAATTGCGATGCTCATTCTTCGCGTTCACTCCCCGCACGATGCCAGAGGGTCAGCTTGATTTTTCCGTAACGGTATTCCCGTCCCTGCTCATAGGGGGCCGGCAGACCGGGCAGCACCCGCTCCGCCCCACTCTCGCAGACCATTATACCATGTTCCCGGAGAATGTCAAACCTTGCGATGGCCTCCATACACTGGGGCAGCAGCTCCGTCTGGTAGGGCGGGTCCAGGAAAATAATGTCGAACTTCTCCCGGCAGGAGGCCAGGAAGGACAGCGCCTCCCCCTGGACCACCCGGGTCTGGTCGGAGAAGCCGCAGGTCTTTACATTTTCCCGGATGAGGGCCGCCGCGTCCCGCCGCTGGTCCACAAAGGTGCAGTGGGCCGCCCCTCGGGACAGGGCCTCGATGCCCAGCTGGCCGGTGCCGCCGAACAGGTCCAGGACCCTCCGGCCCTCCAGCTCGAATTGAATGATATTAAACAGGGATTCCTTCACCTTGTCGGTGGTGGGCCGGGTCTCCATGCCGGACAGCTCCTTCAACCGCCGTCCCCGGGCGGAGCCTGAGATCACGCGCATAACTGCGTCCTTCCTTTCTTATTCCCCCGCCGGCTGGGCCGGGGCGGATTCCTTGTGAAACTGTAAATAGACCGCCTGGGCGGTGTTCTGGGGCACCACCTCCGCCAGCTGCTCCAGCGAGGCGGCGCGGATGGCCTTGATGCTTTTGAAATGCTGCAACAGCTGCTGGCGGCGCACCGGCCCCACGCCGGAGATCTGGTCCAGCACCGAGGTCTTCACGCGCCCCGCCTGAAGCTGCCGGTGGTACTCGATGGCAAAGCGGTGGGTCTCCTCCTGGATCTGCCCGATGAGGGCAAACACCGCGGGCACGGCCTGAATGCCGATCTCCCGCCCGTCGGGATGGACCAGGGCCCGGGTCCGGTGCCGGTCGTCCTTCACCATGCCGAAGGCCGGGATGGGCAGATTCATGGATTCCAGCACCCGGGCGGCCACCCGGACGTGCTCCAGGCCGCCGTCGATGAGCAGCAGGTCCGGGCGGCTGGAAAACCGCTCGTCCCCGTCCAGATACCGCCGGAAGCGGCGGGAGAGGATCTGCTCCATGGAGGCGTAATCGTTGGGGCCGATCATGTCCTTCAGCTTGAAGCGGCGGTAGTCCCGTTTCAGCGGGCGGCCGTCCTGATAGACCACCATAGAGGCCACAATGTCGCTGGCCCCGGTGTTGGAGATGTCGTAGGACTCCATCCGGCGGGGCGGGGCGGGCAGACAGAGCATCTGACCCAGCAGCTCCAGCAGCTTATTCTGCCGCTCCTCCCGGGTGGTGGCCCGGACCACCTCCTCCCGGGCGTTCTGGTCGGCCAGGCGGATCAGGTCCATTTTGGCCCCCCGCTGGGGGGTGAGCAGCTCCACCCGATACCCCACCTGCTCAGACAGCATCCGGGCCAGGGGCACCTGGTCGGGCAGCTCGCAGGGGAGCAGGATCTGCTTCGGCAGCCTGGCCCGGCCCACATAGTACTCCCGCATCAGAGAGGACAGCACCGCCCCGTCCTCCTCCTCCACCGGGGATGGGAACAGGTCGAAATCCTTGGCGGCCAGCTCCCCCTCCACATAGTGGAGGACCACAAAGCAGCTCTTGGCCGTGCCCCGGAAGAAGCCGGTGACATCGGTATCTGCCAGCGACCCGGCGATGACCTTCTGCCGCTTGCCCAGCAGCTCGATGGCCCGAATGCGGTCCCGCAGCTCGGCAGCGCGCTCGAAGCGCAGCTCCTCCGCCGCCTGCTCCATCTCGGCGGTCAGGTCGTTCTGGACCTCCTGGAATCGGCCCTCCAGCAGCGAGACCGCCTGGGCAATGGCCTGGTCGTGCCGGGGCTTCAGGTCCTCTCCCCGGCAGTAGCCGTCGCACTTGCCCATGTGGAAGTTCAGGCAGGGCCGCTCCTTGCCCATGTCCCTGGGGAACTTCTTCCGGCAGGCGGGCAGACGCAGGGCGGCCCGCAGTGCGTCGATAATGGCCTGGGTGCCGTGCCGGCTGGCGTAGGGACCGAAGTACCGCGCCCCGTCCTCCGCCGCCTTGCCGACGATGGAAAACCGGGGGTACTCCTCCCGGGACAGGCGGATATAGGGATAGCCCTTGTCGTCCTTCAGCAGGATATTGTAGTGGGGCTGGTGGCGCTTGATGAGGGAGCACTCCAGCACCAGGGCCTCGAACTCGCTGTCGGCGATGATGACATCGAAGTGGTCGATCTGAGAGACCATGGCCCGGGTCTTCTCCGTATGGGAGGCGGAGTCCTGAAAATACTGGGACACTCGGTTTTTCAGCGCCTTGGCCTTGCCCACATAGATCACGGTGTTCTTCTTGTCCTGCATGATATAGACCCCGGGCTTTAACGGCAGCGCGTGGGCCTTTTCCTTCAGCTCGTCAAAGGTCACAGAGCGTCCCCCCTTCCCCGCTCATACTAAAAAAGGCACCGCAAAGCGGTGCCTTTTTGGATGCGGTAACTTTTACTCGGAAAAATCAGTGGAAATCATCTGGAACAGCGCCTCGACCGCTTCCTTCTCGTCGGGACCGTCGGCAATGAGCTTGATCGGAGTACCCTTCACGATGCCCAGAGACAGAACGCCCAGCAGGCTCTTGGCGTTGACCTTGCGCTCCTCCTTCTCCACCCAGATGGCGCTCTTGAACTCGTTGGCCTTCTGGATAAAGAAAGTAGCAGGTCTGGCGTGCAGACCGACCTGATTGTTCACAACTGCTTCCTGACTATACATAGTGCGTACCTCCGCCTTCGTCAGTATTTATGTGTTACTAGCATAGCAGATAGTGACCGCTTCCGTCAATGACATTTTTCACAAAACTATGGTCTTTTCCCCGGTTTCATGCCCTTAGAAAAACACTTTTGTCTGAATGACTAATTTTCCAGCTTTATTTTTCGGTTTTTTATCCAACTTTTCATTGGCGGGAATCCGTTATTTCAATTCCGCAACCGTTACGCCGTCCTCACGGCGCGGGGTTTTTACTTTAACTCCGCAACCGTTACGCCGTCTTCGCCCTCGCCGTATCTGCCGGGGCGGAAGGACTTGATATAGCGGCTGCGCTTCAGATAGGTGCGGACGGCATTGCGGACGGCGCCGGTGCCCTTGCCGTGGATGATGGTCACGGTCTCCAGCTTGCCCATCATGGCGGTGTCCAAAAAGCGCTCCAGGACGCCGATGGCCTCGTCGGTCATCATGCCCCGCAGGTCAATCTGGGAGGGGACGGCGGCGGTGCGGAGGGTGTGCTCCGCCCGGGCCATGACCCGGCGGGTCTCCCTCTGGGTCTGGGTCTCCCCTTCCACCACGCGCACCTCGCTCTGCTTGGCGGTGATTTTCAGAATCCCCGCCTGGAGCTGGAGCACCCCGTCCTTGTTCACCGACAGCACCGTGGCCCGGGTCCCCATGGAGACCAGCTCCACCGTGTCCCCCACCACGGCGGGGCGGGTGGGCGGCGGGGCCTCGGGCTCCGCCACCGGGCCGCCGATGTCCCGCTCCGCCTGGTTCAGGCGGCGGCGGGCCTCCGCCCGGCTGTCGTTCACCTGCTGCCAGTCCAGCTTGTCCTGGCGCTTTTTCATGTCCTTCAGCTCGGCCAGGGCCTGGTCGCTGGCGGCGCGGGCCTCCTGGATGATGGCCCGGGCCTCTGCCTGGGCCTTCTCCACCACCTTGGCCCGCTCGGCCTCCAGCTTCTCCCGGTACTCCCGGGCCTTCCTGGCCGACTGCTCCGTCTCCTGCTTCAGGCGGCGGGCCTCGGCCTTCTCCTTCTCCATCTCCTGTCGCTGCTGGTCCAGCTTGGTGAGCACGTCCTCAAAGCGGACGTTCTCCGCATCCAGCCGGGCGGCGGCCTTGTCGATGATATACTCGGGCAGACCCAGCCGCCGGGAGATGGCAAAGGCGTTGGATTTGCCGGGGATGCCCAGCACCAGCCGATAGGTGGGGGCCAGGGTCTCCACGTTGAACTCGCAGGAGGCGTTCTCCACCCCCGGGGTGGTCATGGCATAGACCTTTAATTCCGCATAGTGGGTGGTGCCCACCACCTGGCTGCCCAGACTGCGGGCGTATTCGATGATGGCCGCCGCCAGGGCCGCGCCCTCCACCGGGTCGGTGCCGGCGCACAGCTCGTCAAAGAGAATCAGCGTGTCGCCGTCCGCCTCCCCCAGAATGCCCACGATGTTGGTCATGTGGGAGGAGAAGGTGGACAGGGACTGGGCAATGGACTGCTCGTCGCCGATGTCGGCCAGCACCCGGCGGTAGACCCGGACGGTGGAGTCGTCCTTGGCCGGGATATGCAGGCCGCACTGGGCCATCAGGGTAATGAGACCCACGGTCTTCATGGTCACCGTCTTACCGCCGGTGTTGGGGCCGGTGATGACCAGGGTGTCGAACCGCTCCCCCAGCTCCAGGTCGTTGGCCACCGCCTTCTTCTGGTCCAGCAGGGGGTGCCGCGCCCCCCGCAGACGGAGGAGCTTGTCCGACAGGGCAGGCTCGGTGCAGCCCAGCTTCAGCGAAAGCTGGCCCCGGGCGAAAATTTCGTCCAGCCAGACCAGCAGGCGGTAGTCCTCGCCGATGTCCTCCTTCCGGGCGGCGCAGGCGGCGGACAGCTCCGCCAGAATGCGCTCAATCTCCTTCTTCTCCTTGGCGGCCAGCTCCCGGCGCTCGTTGTTGGCCTTCACCACCCCCATGGGCTCGATGAAGAAGGTGGAGCCGGAGGAGGACACATCGTGGACCAGGCCGGGGATGGCGTTCTTGTGCTCCGACTTCACGGGCACCACATAGCGGTCCGAGCGGATGGTGATGATGGACTCCTGCAAATACTTGGACTGGTTGGAGGAGATCAGCCGCTGCAAAATGTCCCGCACCTTGGACTCCGTGGCCCGCATATGCCGCCGGATGGAGGCCAGCTCCGGACTGGCGGAGTCGGCGATCTCCTCCTCGCCCAGGATGGAGGTGGAGATGCTCTCCTCTAACGACCGCAGGGGCGTCAGCGCCTGAAACAGGTGGGAGATGGGGGTCTTCTCCGCCCCCGCGCCGTATTCCGCCGCCGACCGGGCGCAGCGCAGCACCGAGGCGATGTCCAGCAGCTCCCGGGTGGACAGGCTGCCCCCCCGGTCCGCCCGCTGGAGGGAGGCCGCCACCGGCCGCACCCCGGAAAAGCCGGGACTGCCCCGCAGGATCAGCATCTTCACGGCGGCGGTGGTCTCCTTCTGGGCCCGCTCCACGTCGTCCAGGTCGGTCATGGGCCGCAGCGCCCGGGCCCGCTCCTTGCCCTCCTCGGTGACGGCGCAGCCCGCCAGCAGCTCCAGCACCCGGGGCAGCTCCAGGGTGCTCAGGGATTTTTCAAACAGATCGCTCATATGCAATGAAACTCCTAGAATACTACTCTCCGCACTCCCCTTCCCCGCAAGGGCGGAGAACGCGGAAAAATTACTATTTACCTCTCCTATTTTCGCACAAAATGACCGGTTTGACAAGGGCAGTCCGGCGGCGCAAAAAATTTTTCAAATTTTTCGTCTGAAAAAAAGGAAATCGGGAGCTTTTTTCGTATAAGACAATAGTACGTGCAGACTGTCGAAAAAGTCCTTCCGGCCAAAGGATTCGGAGGGAAGGATAG
>URTG01000051.1 GCA_900550705.1 uncultured Eubacteriales bacterium
TTCTGAAATGCAAGGGAATATCATATCCATAGATTATGACCGCAGTTCGTGGCGATATATGCGCCATACACATAGTACTCCAAAAGAGGATCTCGAAGCATTCAAAATCGGCGGGACATATTCTTCGGAATGTGATACAATGGAACCATTCAAAATTTTGGGATCTTTCAAAGGCGGTGGAAGTGCCTATGGCGGTGAATGGAGACCGTCAAAACCAGCAGACCAACGATTTATTGGTAAGCCAGGGGAAATCAAGGTGTTTTACAAGAAAGATGGTACCAAGTACGAAACAAAAATCGGCTTAGATGGGAGAGCCACTATGGAACGGCACTATACAGCGCATAGTCCAAACGGACTACATTCTAATCCTCACGATCATAAAATCAATTGGGACTTTCCAAGAAAAGGTCTACCTAATCTTGAATCTGCAATCAATTACTGGGATGGTGACATTCCTGAATTTAAAAAATACAGCGGAGGAATCTCTATGCCGACTATTCTTTACGATACCAGTACGCCGGAGGACAACCGGTTTCATACGCGCAGTGAATTCAAGGAATGTCTGATTCGGGGCGGTGAGATCGAATTTTCTTGGAAGGACCTTCGATATGGCACATTCGGGCTCAGCGATTCGTGTTATATCATTGCGCGGGCGGACGGAAGTCAAGAACTGCGCTGCGACACGCCGGACGGAATTCTTGACTACATGGTCGGCTCTGATTTGCTCCGCGATGTCATTACCCAGGTCACTGTTTTGGACCGGACCATTTGAATCCCTATGCCGATTTCTGTGACGGCGCACCTGTAGGGGCCGATTCCCCCTATCAGGGGGAAATGTCCCGAAGGGACAAAAGGGGTAGGGACCGATGTCCTCATCGGCCCGTTTCGGTTGTGTATTGGTTGACGTCTGCTTTTCCACCGGTCTTACCCCCGATCCGTTTTCCATTTTCCTCCTCTCACCCCCTCTGCGTAAGGTGCGCGGCGGCGGGGTGGGCGGGGGACTTTTTTATGCCCAAAAACGACCGTAAAAAATCGGCTCCCCCTTGGCGGAAGGGGAGCCGAACCAGAGACCGGCGGCGGGAGCGGACCAGGAGAGAGAGCGCCGACTCACGCTGTCCGCCGGATAGGGAGACCCGAGAAAAAAGTGAGGAAAAACTCGGGAGTCCAGCAAAGCAGAAAAGGGAGCGTCCGGACGAAGGAACGTCCCTTTACGACCTTCATTATATCCGCTTTGGCATAAAATGGGTGTAAATGAAAAAGCGGCTGATATAAAAGAATGGTTAAGACGGTTCCTCCAGGGGGCGGAGCACCTGGGGCAGCGTCTCGAGCATATCCCCGGGGAGCATGGCGGTCTCGCCCAGGGCCTGGGCGCAGCGGTCCCCGGCCTGGCCGTGGAGGAGCACCGCCGCAGCAGCCAGGGTGGGCAGATCGTAGGCCGCCCGCAGCAGGGGCTGGCCCAGCAGGGCGGCCAACATTCCAGCCAGCACATCCCCGCTGCCCCCGGTGGCCATGCCGGGGTTGCCCGTGCCGTTGCGCCAGGCCCGTCCGTCCGCTGCGGCGGTGATGGTGTGCCGCCCCTTCAGCACCACCGTGCAGCGGTGGGCGGCGGCAAAGCGCCGGGCGGCCTCCAGCCGGTGCTGGACGGGGAGGGCACAGCCGGTCAGCCGGGCAAATTCCCCCTCGTGGGGGGTGAGCACCGTGGGGCCGGGGCGGCGGTCCAGCAGCTCCGGGCAGGGGGCGATGGCGTTCAGCCCGTCGGCGTCCAGCACCACGGGGCAGTCCAGCTGCTCCAGCAGGGCCTGAACCCGCCGCCGGGTCTCCGGGGCCTGGCCCAGCCCCGGGCCGATGAGCACCGCGTCGCACCCCCGGGCCCGGTCCAGCAGGGGGCCGTCCTCCTCCGGCAGGGGGAAGGGCATGGCCTCCTCGCACTTCACGGCCGCGATGGGGTAGATGTCCCGGGGCACCCCCAGGAACACCAGCCCCGCCCCGGTCCGCAGGGCGGCCCGGGATGCCAGAATGGGCGCGCCGGTAAAGCCCACGCTGCCCGCCACAATGAGCAGCCGGCCGAAGTTCCCCTTGTGGGCCTCCCGGGGCCGCCGGGGCAGGGAGAAGGGCAGGTCCTCCGGGGCGTTGACCTGCCGCACCGGGAGGGTAGAATAGTCCATAGAGAAGCTCCTTCCGAATCCTTTGGCTGGAAGGACTTTTTCGACAGCCTGTTCGATTACTTCAAAAATCCGTTGACGATCTGCTCCTCGGCCTCTTTCTCCGTGAGACCCAGGGTTTGCAGCTTGATGAGCTGCTCGCCGGCGATCTTGCCGATGGCGGCCTCGTGGACCAGCTGGGCGTCCAGGCAGTTGGCCGTCACCTCGGGGATGGCGGAGACCACGCCCTGGTCCATGATGATGGCGTCGCACTCCGAGTGTCCGTAGCAGGGGGCGTTGCCGTTGATCCGGGCCAGAAACACCTGGTGAGAGCTGTCACGGGCCACACTGCGGGAGATCACGTTGGTGCGGCAGCCCTCGCCGTCCAGGTCCACGGTGAAGTCGGACTTGGCGTGCTGCTTGCCGTGGGTCATGACCTTCTCCTTGATGATGAGGGTGGAGGCGGGCCCCAGCTTGGCGCGGGTGGTGCGGATGGTGGAGTCCACGCCCTTGATCTGGGTGGTCTCCATCTCCATGTAGCTGCCCTCGCCCAGCTCCACCACGGTGGTGGGGTTCATAATGTTCTCGCCCATGCCGTCGCCCTCGCCGTAGTGGCGCTCCACATAGCGGACCCGGGCGTTTTTGCCCACATAGAAGGTGTGGATGCCGGAATGCTCCGCGTTCTGCACGCCGCAGTTGTGAATGCCGCAGCCGGCCACAATGACCACGTCGCAGTCGTCCCCCACGAAAAAGTCGTTATAGACGGTGTCGGTCAGGCCGCTCTCGCTGAGGACCACGGGGATGTGCACCGACTCGTTCTTGGTGCCGGGCTTGATGATGATGTCGATACCGTCCTTGTCGGTCTTGGAGACGATCTCGATGTGGGCGGTGGAGTTCCGGGCGGCCTTTTTGCCGTTGGCCCGGATGTTATAGGCCCCCTCGGGCATCTCGTGGAGACCGGCCACCTGCTCCAGCAGGCTTTTCTGAATTGCGTCCATGTTGCTTCCTCCTCTCGTATCCTCAGCGCAGCTTGTCCGTCAGGGCACTGCACACCGCGGGGGACGACTCCCCCAGCAGCTGGGGCAGCACCTGGCTGCCCGGGCCGTCCTGCCGCACCCGGCCGTCGGCCAGGACCACGATCCGGTCGGCGATGTTCAGGATACGCTCCTGGTGGGAGATGATAAGGATGGAGCCGTTGATCTTTTCGTGCAGATGCTCAAACACCTGGATGAGGTTGGAGAAGGACCACAGGTCGATGCCCGCCTCCGGCTCGTCAAAGACGGAGAGCTTGGTGCTCCGGGCCATGATCATGGCGATCTCGATGCGCTTGAGCTCGCCGCCGGACAGGGAGGCGTCCACCTCCCGGTCGATGTAATCCTTGGCGCACAGACCCACCTCAGACAGGTAGGCGCAGGCCTCGGGCACGCCGATGTTCTTCCCGCTGGCCAGGGTGATGAGGTCCTTCACCGTCAGCCCCTTGAAGCGGACGGGCTGCTGAAAGGCGAAGCTCACCCCCAGCCGGGCTCGCTCGGTCACGCCCAGGTCGGTGATGTCCTGGCCGTCCAGCAGGATCTTGCCCTCCGTGGGCTGGAGAATACCGGCGATCACCTTGGCAAGGGTGGACTTGCCGCCGCCGTTGGGGCCGGTGATGGCCACAAAGCGCTCTTGAATGGACAGGTTGATGTCGTGCAGAATATTTTTCTCCGCGCCGTCCTGCTCCACCTCGTAGCTGATGTGCTGTAATTCTAACATGGAGTTCCCCCGTAGTTCCGCGGTCCTTCCGACCGCTGTTTTTGCTGTCCTGTTGGGACAAATTCTTCCCTAGTGTCCCCATTTTATCACTGTCCTATGAAATTGTCCAACATATTTTCCTGTGGATAAGTGGGTTTATTGTTCTTAACAGGATGTAAACGGTTTCCCCCGGTGTTTTTGCGGCCTGTTGACGAAATGGGCCGGGAGCTTAACAGCAATTTTGCGGACTGCTGTGGTATCATTTTCTCAGCAAAGAAACCGGCCCCGCAGGGCGCGGAGAAAAGGAGAAATGGACTATGAACGAGGGTTGGAACAGCATTTTGGTGGATGGGGAGCAGATCCTCTGGACCGGAAAGCCCGTCCGGGCGGGGTGGAAAAAGAGTCCCGACCGCAGCGGAATTTACACCAAGCTGGCGGTGTGCGCGGCGGCGCTGGTGCTGTCCATCCTGTGGCTGACCATGGAGATCATCCCCAAGTCCGGCCTGGGCGTGGCGGCGGTGCTGTTCGTCTGTATCAACGTGGTGCCCGTAACCCTGGTGTTCCACGCCTTCCACGATGAAAAGCTGCTGGAGAAGGACAGCTCCTATGTGATCACCAACCGCCGCGTCATGGCGGAGGTGAAGGGCGAGGTCATGGCCATGGAGCGCACCCCCTCGCTCACCTGCGCCAGCGACGAATGGGACGGCCAGTACGGCAACGTGACCTTCGGCCAGGCCATCCAGCGCCCCCGCACCCGCAGCCGCCTGGACGCCGTCCTGGGCATCAAGGACGACGACCGGAACGTCACCGGCATGGTCTTCTACCACGTAGACGACCCCAAGGCCGTGGCTGCCCTGGCGAAGTAAGGATATAAGCAACAAAAAATCTGCTGCACACACCTGGGGAGGGAGTGCAGCAGATTTCTTATGGAATGACAGGTGCTAGTTTAGCGGAGATCGTCTCCCGCCAGATTTTCCTCAAACAGGGCGGCGCTTCGGTAGAGGATCGGCAGCATATCTTTTTTCTGCATGACGGCTCCCTGCTTTCTCTCTAAAAATTTAGAGGGAGAGCCACCCTCCGCAGAGTAGTGCAACTCTCCCTCAATGACCGGTTTTATCGTAGTCCGCCTACCACCTCTCTCACGAGAGGTCAAACGTGTCGGGTGAAGCGCCACCCGCGGCCGCAGAATAGAGTATCCTGCCAGATGTGTCGGATTGACATTGTGCCGGCCGCACAGCCCATGGAGTACCATGGGAGTCTTGCTGACTTCATTATAACCAAAGGGCGATAAGAAGTCAAGCATATCAGTGTATGCAGAGACGGTGTAAATTATGCCTGGAACGCCCGGGCCAGCAGCGCGTTCACCGCCTCCTTGTCCAAGGCGCTGATCGCCCGCACGGCCTCCGGCGCTTCGGTGAAGGGATTCAGCCGCTTTTCGAACCAGCTGACGTCCAGCCACTGGCCGTTTTTGTAGCCGGTGCGGCGGAGGGTGCCCATCAGGGAAAAGCCCAGGGCGCGGTGCATTTTCTGGCTGGCGGGGTTGGGGTCGGTGACCAGGGCATAGGCGGTGCGGACGCCCTGGAGGCGGAGCAGGTCCAGCAGCAGGGTGTACAGCCGGGGTCCCGCCCCACGGCCGGAGACGGCGGGGCTGAGATAGACCGTCAGCTCCACGTCCCACTGATAGGCGGCCCGGGAGAACAGGGGGTGGGCGTAGGCGTAGCCCACCGGGCGGCCCTCCTGCTCCAGGACCAGATAGGGCAGCCCCCGGCTCTGCACGTCTGTCATCCGGCGGGCAAACTCCGCCTCGTCGGGCAGGTCGTATTCAAAGGTGATGGTGGTGGCGATGTATGCCCGATAGATGTCCAGCAGGGCGGGCACGTCCTGGGGGACGGCAAAGCGCGGGGAGAGACTCACAGCCGGACCCTCTCGATGCCGTCCACGGCGGCCTGGACCAGGGCGTCCACGTCCAGTTTCTCCTCGGCGGCCTGGACCTCGCCGGGCAGGGGGCGCAGACGGGGGTGCCGGGGAGTGAAGACGGTGCAGCAGTCCTCATAGGGCAGGATGGAGGTCTCGAAGGTGCCGATTTTCCGGGCCACCCGGACGATCTCCTCCTTGTCCATCCCCACGCAGGGGCGCAGAACGGGCAGCTCAACCACCGCGCCGGTGAGGGCCATGGCCTCCATGGTCTGGCTGGCCACCTGGCCCAGGCTCTCGCCGGTGACCAGGGCCTTGGCGCCGCAGCGGCGGGCCACCTCCTGGGAGATCCGCATCATAAACCGGCGCATGAGGATGGTGAACAGCTCCTCCGGGCAGGAGCGGCGCAGCTCCTCCTGAATGGCGGTGAAGGGCACCACATGGACGGTGAGGTGGCCGCACCAGGGGGTGAGCAGGCGGGCCAGGTCCAGCACCTTCTCCTTGGCCTCGGGGGAGGTGTAGGGGTAGGAGAAGAAGTGCACCATCTCCAGCGCCACGCCCCGCTTGGCGATCATCCAGCTGGCCACGGGGGAGTCGATGCCGCCGGACAGCAGGGACACCGCCCGGCCGTTGATGCCCACGGGCAGACCGCCCGCGCCGGGGTCGGGGTCGGCGTGGACAAAGGCGGCGTAGTCCCGGACCTCCACATAGACGGTAAGCTCCGGGTGGTGCACGTCCACCTTCAGATTGGGGTACAGCTCGTCCAGCTCGCCGCCCACATACTGGCTGAGCTGGATGGAGGTCATGGGGAAGGTCTTGTCCGCCCGCTTGGTCTCCACCTTGAAGGTGCGGGCTTGGCTGAGCTTGTCCCCCAGATACTCCTGACAGGCCCGGAGAATGGCGTCCTTGTCCTTCTCGCAGGCCCGGGCGCGGCTGAGACCCACCACGCCGAAGACCTTTTTCAGCGCCTCCCAGGCGGCATCGGTGTCGCAGGAGTCCTCCATGGGCTCCACATAGGTGGTGGACTGGCGGGTGTACACCCGGAACTTGCCGAAGCCGTTGATCCGGCGGTAGATGTTGGCCTGCAATTTATCCTCAAAGCTGTGGCGGTTCAGGCCCTTCAGAACCATTTCGCCCAGCTTGAGCAAAATAATTTCGTTCATAGCAAACGATCCTCTCTGCTTGATGGCTGTTATGGGAATAGAAAAATTATAGCGGAAAACGCCCCGTCTGTCCAGACACCAGCCCGCGAAAAAAGCCGCCCGCAGGCGGCTTTTTTTGCTTATTGCTTCTTTGAAACTGCCCGGACTGCCAGTCCCAGGACAAAGCCCGCCGCCGCGAAGACGATCCACAGCAGGCCCAGAGAGGCCAGGGGGACGTTCTCCTGCACGGCGAGGACGAAGGCTCGGAGGTGCAGCCCCTCCAGCATGGGCAGGGGGAGGTGCTGGACCAGGTCGAACAGGGCGGCGAGGAGGGTGGTCCCCATGGTGCAGACGTACACCGCCGTCCCGCCGCCGTGGAGGCGCTCCAGCAGGGCCAGCAGAATGAGCACGATGGCCAGGGGATACAGGAACATGAGCACCGGGGCGGAATAGGCCAAAATGGCATCCAGCCCCAGGTTGGCGAACAGCAGGGACAGCAGACTGAAGGCCACCGCCCACTGCCGGTAGCTGAACCCCTTGGGGAACAGGCTGGCGAAGGTCTCCGCGCAGCTGGTGATGAGGCCCACCGAGGTTTTCAGACAGGCCAGCGCCACCGTCACAGCCAGCACCACCGCTCCCAGGCGGCCCAGATAGAGATGGGAGATCTGGGCCAGGGCCACGCCGCCGTTGTCTGCGGCCTCCAGCGCCCCCCGGCTCTGGGTGCCCACCACCGTGATGGCCAGATAGATGGCCGCCATGATGAGGGAGCTGAACACGCCGGCCCGGACGGTGTTGGCGGCGATGTCCCCCGGCTCCATGATTCCCAGCTCCCGGATGACCCGGACCACGATGATGCCGAAGGCCAGCCCGGCCAGGGTATCCATGGTGTCATATCCGGCCAGAAAGCCGGTGAGGAAGGGGTGCGCCGTGTAGCTGTCCGCCGGGGGGACCGAGGCGATGGACGCGGCGGGGTGGAGCAGAGCCACCCCGACCAGAATCCCGAGAAACACCAGAAAGAAGGGGGTCAGCACCTTGCCCACCCAGGTCAGAATCTGACCGGGATACAGGGAGAAGCCCAGGGCGATGGCAAAGAACACCACGCTGAACCCAAACAAAATGAGCCGGTGCCCGCCCTGGGGGAGCAGCTGCTCCACACCCACGGTGAAGGACACCGTGGCGCATCGGGGGATGGCGAAGAAGGGACCGATGGTGAGATAGAGCAGGCAGGTGAAGAACAGCCCGTACCCCTTGCCCACCTTGCGGCTCAGGGGGAACAGCCCGTCGCACCGGCTGATGCCCAGGGCGGCCACCCCCAGCAGGGGCAGCCCCACCCCGGTGATGAGAAAGCCCACCACCGCGGCCCACACATTGTGTCCGGCCAGCTGGCCCATAGACACGGGAAAAATCAGGTTTCCGGCCCCGAAAAACAGGCCGAACAGCATACTGGCAACGCAGACATTCTCCTTTGCGGTGAGTCTACGCTTCATGGGGAGACACTCCTTTCTGCGGCGGCAGAGCGGGGGTTCACTCTGCCGTCGTTTCCGTTTCGGTCTGCGCGGGGGTCTCGGGGGGTTCGGCGGAGGCTTCGGCCTCGGCGGTCTCGCCGCTCTGCTGCTTGGCGCGCTCCTCCTGGGCGGCCTTGCGGGCCTGCTCCATGGCCTCCCGCTCCTTCAGCAGCTCCTCCCGCAGCTTCAGACTGTCCCACTCCTGGTTGCCCACGGTGAGCACGGCCTTCAGGGGGATGGGGGGCAGCTTGGCCAGCCGGATGACCTCCAGCACCTGGTTCAGCAGGGGCTGACGGACGCCGCAGAAGACCAGCATGGCCTCCTCCATGGGGGCCGGAGCGGTCTCGGCGGGCTCGCCCTTGCCGTTGGCCAGGTCGATGAGGGAGATGTGGTAGCGGTCAGGGGTCACCGGGTGCATCCGCATCCGCAGCATGGCGAAGATCTGGCGCAGCTTGGAAAACGCGGGGCCGGAGCAGTTGTACATCAGAATGGTGCCGGAACGAACGTTCATGGGATGATTCCTCCTTCAATGGGACCGGCGGGGGACCCGCCGGAGATGGTTGGCGTGGGATGGGTGGACTTACTCCACAAAGCCCAGGGCCTGGTCGATGTCGGCGATGAGGTCGGCGGCGTCCTCCAGACCGCAGGAGAAGCGGACCAGGTCGGGGGTGATGCCGGCGGCGGCCAGCTCCTGGTCGTTCATCTGCCGGTGGGTGGCGGAGGCGGGGTGCAGGGTGCAGGTCCGGGCGTCGGCCACATGGGTCTCGATGGCGGCCAGCTTCAGGTGCTTCATAAAGGTCTCCGCCGCGCTGCGGCCGCCCTTGAAGCCGAAGGACACCACGCCGCAGGTGCCGTTGGGCAGATACTTCCGGGCCAGGTCATAGTATTTGTCGCCCTTCAGCCCGGGGTAGGTGACAAAGGAAATTTTGTCGCTGTCCGCCAGGTGCTGGGCCACGGCCAGGGCGTTCTCGCAGTGCCGGGGCATCCGGACGTGCAGGCTCTCCAGCCCCAGGTTCAGCAGGAAGGCGTTCTGGGGGGACTGGATGGAGCCGAAGTCCCGCATGAGCTGGGCGGTGCACTTGGTGATGAAGGCGCCGCCCTGGCCGAACTTTTCGGCGTAGGTGATGCCGTGGTAGCTGTCGTCAGGGGTGCACAGGCCGGGGAACTTGTCGGCGTGGGCCAGCCAGTCGAACTTGCCGCTGTCTACGATGCAGCCGCCCACCGCCGCGCCGTGGCCGTCCATATACTTGGTGGTGGAGTGGGTGACGATGTCGCAGCCCCACTGGAAGGGACGGCAGTTCACGGGGGTGGCAAAGGTGTTGTCCACCACCAGGGGCACACCGTGGGCGTGAGCCGCCCGGGCGAACTTCTCAATGTCCAGCACGGTGAGGGCGGGGTTGGCGATGGTCTCGCCGAAGACGGCCTTGGTGTTGGGCTGGAAGGCGGCGTTTAGCTCCTCCTCGGTGCAGTCGGGGTCCACGAAGGTGAAGTCGATGCCCATCTTCCGCATGGTGACGTGGAACAGGTTATAGGTCCCGCCGTAGATGGTGGAGGAGGCCACCACATGGTCGCCGCAGTTGGCGATGTTGAAGATGGCGTAGAAGTTGGCGGCCTGACCGGAGGAGGTCAGCATGGCGGCGGTGCCGCCCTCCAGCGCGCAGATCTTTGCGGCCACATGGTCGTTGGTGGGGTTCTGGAGCCGGGTGTAGAAGTAGCCGCTGGCCTCCAGGTCGAACAGCTTGCCCATATCCTCGCTGGTGGCGTACCGGAAGGTGGTGGACTGGACGATGGGGATCTGCCGGGGCTCGCCGTTGGCGGGGGTGTAGCCCCCCTGGACACATTTGGTATTGATTTTATATTCGCTCATAAAAAGGAACCTTCTTTCTTTCAGGCGCGCAGCGCGCAAAGCGGCGGAGCCGTCAAAGGCCGCCGCTTGAAAATATGCCATTGTCTAGTTTACCGTTCCAGGCGGGATTTGTCAATCGTGAACTGAATGTCCGGGGGAAAAGAGGGTTGAATTTGGAGCGGTTACTATGTTACAATAACGCGGCGAAGTGAAAAGCAGACTGTCGAAAAAGTCCTTCCGGCCAAAGGATTCGGAGGGAAGGATAGTTGGAAAGGGAACC
>URTG01000052.1 GCA_900550705.1 uncultured Eubacteriales bacterium
CTGTCCTCAGCGTCCCGCGATACCTGACGCACCGCCGAATCGGGGTGCCTCCGTTGTCGCGGGCGGCTGGGGACAGCCGCCCCTACGGGTTGTGGGTCCTGCCTTTCCTTTGTTAGCGGGTGTAAGGGCGGCCGCCCGCCGTTAACTGGGTGGGTTTCGTGCGGGCGGATACTATCCGCCTCTGCAAAAACACTGGAACATCGTCCTATTCTACGACGAAAACGGAGTCCGGTCACCCGGGCTCCGTTTTCGTTGTGTGTGTTTGTAAAGGAGAGAGAAATGGGAGAAATAATGTCCAATCGCTTTGGACAGTGTTATATTACAAAAGAAATACGGCGAAATCGTGACGGCTCCGTGAACAATTTGTGAATTCAAAACGAGAGCCGCTTTGGCAGGGATACGGAACAAAGGTCCGCTCCCCCCAACTCCTAACTCCTACCTCCTAACTCCTACCTCCTAACTTTCCCCGGTATTCCTCCATAATGGCTGCCACCGTCGTCATGCGGTGGCAGTGCTCCACACCGGAGCCGCAGAAGAACAGCCCCTCCTCCCGGTTGCCCAGGGCGGCCTGGATCAGGGCGTGGGTGATGCAGTAGCGGGTGGCGGCGGGGTCGCAGGTCTTGATACAGCCGGCGCACCAGGTGGGGGGGATGCGGTCCTCGGTCTCCATGCGGCGGATGAGGGGGGTCTCAATGGCCCGGCCGGGCATTCCCACGGGGCTGTGGATGATGCGGACGTCCTCCGCCCCGGCCCGGAGGATCTCGTCCTTGAAGCCCTGGCTGGCGTCGCACTCCTCTGTGACGATGAACCGGGTGGCCGCCTGGACCCCGGCAGCCCCCAGGGCGCGGAAGCGCACCAGGTCCTCCGGCCCCAAATCGCCGCCGGCCACAAAGACGGGGATCTTGTGGCCGTACTTCTCCTCGAAGGGCGTCAGCTCCGCCAGCACCTGGGGCAGGATCTCCTCCAGGGACTGGGCGGTGCCCGCCCGCAGGTCCTCCTCCTGAAAGCCCAGGTGGCCCCCGGCCCCCCGGCCCTCAATGACGAGGAAGTCCGCCGTCACGCCGAAGCGCTTGTCCCAGGTCTTCAGGATCAGCTTGGCCGCCCGGCCGCTGGACACGATGGGGGCCAGGGCCACCCCGGACCCGGCGGTGAGGCCGGGCAGCTCCAGAGGCAGGCCCGCGCCGGAGATGATGGCGTCCGCGCCGCCCTCCACCGCCGCCTGGGCCAGGGGGGCATACTGCCGCATGGCCACCATCAGATTGACGGCCACCAGTCCCCGGCCGCCGGACAGCGCCCTGGCCTTGGCGATCTCCGCCTTCAGCGCCCGGAGGTTGGCCCCGTTGGGGTCCTGGCGGAAGTCCGCCTCCCGATAGCCCGGGTGGGCGGCGCTGATACAGCCCATGCCGCCCTGCCCCGCCACCGCGCCGGCCAGTCCCCCCAGGGAGACGCCCACTCCCATGCCGCCCTGAATGACGGGCAGCTCCAATTCGTGTGTTCCGATCTGGACCATGCTGCTTCTCTCCTGACTGAATATCATTCTAAAAACTAGATTATATCATATCATAGAAAATATTTTTGTCAAGAGGATTTCATCACGGGTGATCACAAGGCGCACCAAAAAACGGGACCGTCTCCCGAAGGAAACGGTCCCGTAAATTGACGCTCTTGCGCGCTGCTTACTTGGCAGCCTTGGCGGCCTTGATGGCCTCGATGAGCATGGGGGCGACCTTGAACAGATCGCCGGCGATGCCGTAATCGGCAATCTCGAAGATGGGGGCGGTCTCGTTCTTGTTCACCGCGATGATGCACTCGGAATCCTGCATACCAGCCTTGTGCTGGATGGCGCCGGAGATACCCAGAGCGACATAGATCTTGGGGTGAACGGTCTTGCCGGTCTGACCGACCTGGTGGTCGGCGGACATCCAGCCGGAGTCCACGACGGCACGGGAAGCGCCCACGACGCCGCCCAGGACCTCAGCCAGCTCCTCGGCCAGCTTGATGCCGGTCTGCACGTCCTTGGAGATACCACGGCCCACGGAGACGACCACGTCGGCGCCGATCAGATCGACCAGCTTCTTGGCGGCCTTCACGACCTCGACGACCTCGGTCTCCATATCGGCGGCGCTCAGCTTGACCTCGGGCTTGATGATCTCGCAGGCGTCGGCCTTGGCCTGGCTGAACTCGGCCTTCTTCATCACGCCGGGGCGCACGGTGGCCATGGCGGGACGGAAGCGGGGGCAGATGATGGTAGCCATCAGGTGGCCGCCGAAGGCGGGACGGGTCATCTTCAGGTTGCGGTCGTCCTCCTTGATGGAGTCGATCATCGCGGGAGCCAGGGTGGAGGACTCACGCAGGAAGTCCTTGTACTTGGGCACGTCGATGTCCAGGTGGGTGCAGTCGGCGCACAGGCCGGTGTGCAGACGGGCGGCGCAGCGGGGGCCCAGGTCGCGGCCGATGTTGGTGGCGCCGATCAGCATCACCTCGGGCTTGTACTCCTCGATGGTGTCGCAGATCACCTTGGTGTAGCCGTCGGTGGTGTAGTTCTCCAGCAGGGGGTCGTCGCAGACGTACACGCCGTCAGCGCCGTAGCCGCCCAGCTCCTTGGCGATGCCCTCGATGTTGTGGCCCAGCAGGATGCCGTACAGCTTGGTGCCCAGCTCGTCAGCCAGCTTGCGGCCCTCAGAGATCAGCTCGAAGGAGGTGGACATCATGGTGCCCTGACGCTGCTCGCAGAAAACCCACACGCCGCCGTTGAAGGCAGCAATATCAGCGCTATTGAAAGTAGACATATTCTTCTGTTCTCCCTTCTATCAGATCAGATGCTTGCCGGCAAGGATACCGGCCAGCTTCTCGCAAGTCTCTTTGTCAGCGCCTTCCAGCATCATGCCGGCGCCCTTCTGGGGAGGCGTGAAGGACTTGAAAATGTTGGTGGGGGAACCCTTCAGACCAATGGTGGTCAGGTCGATCAGGGGATCGTCCTTCAGGGTGTTGAAGTCAAAGATCTCATAGGGCTTCTCATAGCACTCGAAGATGCCGCCCACGCTCATATAGCGGGGAGTGTTCAGCTCCTTGATGCAGGTGATCAGGCAGGGAGTCTTGACCTTGATGGTCATATAGCCGTCCTCCAGCATACGCTTGACGGTCAGGGTGTTGCCGTCCTTCTTGATCTCGGCGGCATAGGAGACCTGGGGCAGGTGCAGCTTCTCCGCGATCTGGGGGCCGACCTGGGCGGTGTCGCCGTCGATGGCCTGACGGCCGCACATCACGATGTCCTCCTCGCCCACGCCGATCTTGTTGATGGCAGCGGCCAGGATCTGAGAGGTGGCATAGGTGTCGGAGCCGCCGAACTCACGGCCGGAAACCAGAACGGCGCGGTCCACGCCCCGGGCCATGACCTCACGCAGCATCCCCTCGGCGGGCGGGGGACCCATGGAGACAACAATGACCTCGGCACCGGTCTGCTCCTTCAGGACCAGAGCGGCCTCAACGGCGTTCAGATCGTCGGGGTTGGTGATAGCGGCCATGGAGGCACGATTCAGAGTACCATCGGGATTGACGGCCACCTTGCCGGAGGTATCGGGGACCTGCTTAACACAAACAATGATTTTCATTTCGATCTGCCTCCTATCTTATTTCACGCCCAGGTGGCTGGCGATGACCATGCGCTGGACTTCGGAAGTACCCTCATAGATCTCGGTGATCTTGGCGTCACGCATCATGCGCTCCACGGGGTACTCACGGGTGTAGCCGTAACCGCCGAACAGCTGAACAGCGCGGCGAGTCACGTCGGAGGCGGCCTCAGCGGCGAACAGCTTGGCCATGGCGGCGTCCATGGAGTAAGCCTCGTGGTTCTGCTTCTTCATGGCAGCGGAATAGACCAGGAACTGAGCGGCCTGCATACGGGTGTGCATATCGGCCAGCTGGAACTGGGTGTTCTGGAACTGAGACAGGCGCTTCTTGAACTGAACGCGCTCCTGGGTGTACTTGATGGCCTCGTCGATGGCGCCCTCGCCCAGACCCAGAGCCTGCGCGGCGATGCCGATACGGCCGCCGTCCAGGGTCATCATGGCGATCTTGAAGCCCTGGCCCTCCTTGCCCAGCAGGTTCTCCTTGGGGACGATGCAGTCCTCAAAGATCAGGTCGCAGGTGGAGGAGCCGCGGATGCCCATCTTCTTCTCGTGCTTGCCGGTGGAGAAGCCGGGGAAGTCCTTCTCCACGATGAAGGCGGAGATGCCGTGGTTGCCCAGCTTGGGGTCGGTCATGGCGAAGACCACGAAGGTGGAGGCCACGTTGCCGTTGGTGATGAAGCACTTGGAGCCGTTCAGAACGTAGTGGTCGCCCTCGAGAACGGCGGTGGTCTGCTGACCGGAGGCATCGGTACCGGCGTTGGGCTCGGTCAGGCCGAAGGCGCCGATCTTCTTGCCGGACAGCAGGTCAGGCAGATACTTCATCTTCTGCTCCTCGGTGCCGTGCTCAAAGATGGGGGCGCAGCACAGAGAGGTGTGGGCGGAGACGATAACGCCGGTGGTGCCGCAGACCTTGGACAGCTCCTCAACGCACATGGCGTAGGACAGCACATCGCCGCCGGCGCCGCCGTACTGCTTGGGGAAGTAGATGCCCATCATGCCCAGCTTACCCATCTTCTCGACGGTCTCCATGGGGAAGCGCTCTTCCTCGTCGAGCTCCTCGGCCAGGGGCTTGACCTCGTTCTCGGCGAACTCGCGGTACATCTTGCGGACCATCTCTTGTTCTTTCGACAGGTGAAAATCCATTTTTCAGTCCTCCTACTTTTGTTACTCTTAAGAAAATATCGTGACCGCCTCTTTCCGGACTGCCCGATCCGGTGGATAAGCAGAGGCGGCGAACGACGGCAGAACCATTTCTTTGTTAAATTTATAACAAAGTTTTCCCGAAAAAAGCGCAACACAAAGGTCCCCCCTCGTCGTTGCGATCCCTATCGGAAAACGTCCTGTTGTCTGACGGTGAAATTATAACATTTTCCCCGGAATATTGCAAGGGAAACTTCCGGAATAATCACAAAATATTTTTCCCTTTATCGCGTTGAAACTATGATAATGTTGTCCTGAAGTATGCTGTTATTGTCCAAAACTGCAAGTTGTCCAGCAAAGCGCCCGGAATCGCCGGATTATTCGGTGATAGCGAACAGGAAATGCAGCCTTTCTGTCCCATTCGTCATAGACGTTTTGCCGAAGGATGAAATTAGCCCTCCTCTGATGCCGAATCCCCCTGTCAGGGGGAAATCGGCCCCTACGGGTGCACCATCGTAAACCCCCGTAGGGGCGGCCTTTGGCCGCCCGCCGACAATCGACGCACCCCCGAACGGGCGGCCACAGGCCGCCCCTACATGGGTAGCGGTAGAAAACCCTTCTGGCGCAAGGGCTCAAGGCCCTTCACTCCCCCTCAGCCAGCTTCGCTGACAGCTCCTAACTCCTACCTCCTAACTCCCCATCCTGCCTCCACACGAAAACCGGGCCCGACGCACATACGTCGGACCCGGTTTTCAGCGATTTACTTCTTGGTATAATCGTAGAAGCCCTTGCCGGTCTTGCGGCCCAGCAGGCCGCCGCGGACCATCTTCTTCAGCAGATAGGTGGGGCGATACTTGGAATCCCCGAACTCCTCGTACAGGGTCTCCATAATGGCCAGACACACATCCAGGCCGATGAAGTCGCCCAGGGCCAAGGGGCCCATGGGGTGGTTGGCACCCAGCTGCATGGACTTGTCGATGTCCTCCACCGAGGCGGCGTTGACCTCGACCAGGGCGATGGCGTCGTTGATCATGGGGATCAGCAGCTTGTTGACCACAAAGCCCGGGGACTCCTTGACCTCCACGGGCTCCTTGCCCAGCTCCTTGGCCAGGTCATAGGCGAAGTGGAAGGTCTCGTCGGTGGTGTTGATGCCCCGGATGATCTCCACCAGCTTCATGCTGGGCACGGGGTTGAAGAAGTGCATCCCGATGAGGGGGTGCTTCAGCCCGCGGGCCATGTCGGTGATGGGGAGAGAGGAGGTGTTGGAGGCGAAGGTCGCCTCGGGCTTGACCAGGGTGTCCAGGCGGGCGAACAGGGCCTTCTTGGTGGCCATGTCCTCCTTCACGCACTCAATGACCAGGTCGGCGTCGGCTGCGGCGGACTCCTCGTCCACCAGGATGTTGGCCAGCAGCGCATCCTTCGCCTCCTGGGCCATCTTGCCCTTTTCCACCCGCTTCTGGAGGGAAGCGGACAGCTTATCCTTATGGCGCTGGGCGGATTCCATGCTGCTGGCATACAGAAGGACCGTGTGGCCCTTGGAAGCAAAAGCCTGCGCGATCCCGCTGCCCATCGTACCTGCGCCGAATACTGCAACCTTCATACTGATTCCTCCTAGTTCTTTCATGGAGCTTTGCCGGATGATTCCCGGCGGCGAAGCCCGTGCTCCGGTCTTGTTCTCTTTGGCCGTAGTATAACTGTTTTACGTCGGAAAATCAAGAGGAAAACGGGAAAAATCCGCGTTCTTTTGAAAAAATAAGGATTTTTTCCTCCTTGTTATAACTATTTAGTTATGTGTCAACCGGGGTAATTTGTTATATTATTCACAAAGTCGCAGTTTTCGGGGCTCCTGTCACCGCCCTGTGCCGGCGCATAGGATGGTCCAGATTCCGGAATAAGGAGGCTATTGCTATGTCCGAAGAATTGGAACACACCCCCGTGGCGCCCCTGCCCAACCCGGGGGAGGGCGGCCCGGTGGATGACGGCGCACAGACCCCCGCCGTCCCCCTGCCCACCCCCGGCGCGGGCGGGCCGAGCTATGACCCGGCCAACATCCCCGTGGCTCCGCTCCCCAACCCCGGGGAGGGCGGCCCGGTGCACAGCGGGAGCACCCTCGGCGGTATTCTGGGCGGTGCGGTGCTCCACCCCACCCGTCTCTGGTACGCCCAGGTCCGCTTTCTGAACGCCGCCCGGGGCTATCAGCCCTTCCGGGTACGGATCAACGCCGTCTCGGCCTTCCGCTGGCTGGGCTTTGCCGGCCTCACTGCCTACACCGGCGTACCCGCCGGGTATCAGACGGTGACCGTCTCCGGCCCGGACGGCTATATCTACCTGCAAAAATCCCTCCCCTTCCAGCTTGGCTCCCGGAGCACGGTGGCCATCATCAACACGGCCACCGGCCTGGACCTGCTCCAGCTCGCCGACGGCTGCTGCGCCCCCACCGGGGGCTACGCCGCCCTTCGGGTGAGCAATCTGGTCCTGGACAGCCGCCCCATAGACGTGCTCCTGGGGGATGGCCGGGTGATCTACGCCGATGTGCAGTATAAGGAGACCACCGCCTTCAAGCGGCTGCGCCCCGGGGCCTATCAATTCCTGTTCGCCGAGACCGACCTCACCCCCATGCCCGCCTGGATGGACATCGAGACGCTGGACAGCGCCTTCCTGGGTGCCGCCTCCCCTGCGGACAACCGGCTGGCGTCCCTCTATCTCACCGCCAACGCCGGGGTGTCGTACACCGTGTTCCTCCTCAGCAGCGGAGCCGGCGGGGTGCAGACCTTGGTTGCCTCGGGTGGATAAATTTCAAAATCCGCACCACCGAAACGGGCCGATGAGGACATCGGCCCCTGCACCAAATTCCACCGCTTTGACAACCTGCGGGAATTATGCTAAAATACCTCCGACGAGTTTTCCACACCTCGTCCAAGCGGGAAGGCCCACTGCCTTCCCGTTCGTTCGGCTGTCCTTGGGACAGGCCGTTCTCTAAACAACAAAATGGAGGTTCGTTCCCATGCAAAAGTCCCATTCCCTGCGCGACCTGACTCTGGCCGCCATCCTGGCCGCGGTATACGCCGTGCTCACCATCACCCTGCCCATCCCCCAGTACGGAGCCGTGCAGCTCCGCCTGGCCGAAGCGCTGACGGTGCTGCCCTTCTTCTTCCCGGCGGCCACCCCCGGTCTGTTTGTGGGGTGTATCCTGGCCAATCTGGTCAGCCCCTACCCGCTGGACATCGTCTGCGGCTCCGCCGCCACCCTGCTGGCCGCCCTGTGGACCCAGCGGATGCCCAACCGCTGGCTGGCTCCCCTGCCCCCGGTGCTGTGCAACGCCGTGATCGTGGGCGCGGAGATCGCCTGGTTCGAGGGGGGCTTCACCCCCGCCTTCTGGCCCGCTTACGCCTTCAACGCCCTGACGGTGGGCCTGGGCGAGCTGCTGGCCTGCTATGTCCTGGGCGAGGTGCTCATCTCCGTCCTGCCCCGGGTCACCGCCCTGCGGCCCCTCATGTCCCCTGCCAGCCTGGAACGGCTGGCCTGACGGCTTGCCAAAAAACGGAGCAAGTTTTTTGACCGCCTGAATGCAATCTTTTTTCGCGCCGGATGAGTGGAACATCCGGCGAGTTTTTTGTGCCCGCCCCCAAATTCACAATTCCGTCACAAACAATTCACATTCTGTAGTGGATTTCTAAGGAAGAACCGGGTATCCTACGGTTAACCCGTTAATCAATTCAATCCAGCCCCCAATCTCAGACGAAAGAGAGACGATCCCTGTGCAAGAATACAAAAAGCCGTCAAAAAAGCCTCTGCTCTACTACTACACCCTGGCGCTGCTCATTCTGATGCTGCTCAACGCCACGCTGTTCCCCTCCATCACCCGGAAGCAGGTGCAGAGCGTCACCTACGACGTGTTCATGTCCATGACGGAGGAGAAGAAGATCGACTCGGTGGAGATTCGGGACGACCAGATCTACTTCACCGACAAGGAGCAGAACATCTACCAGACCGTCTCCACCGACGACCCGGGCCGCACCCAGCGGCTGTATAACTCCGGGGCCAAGTTCCAGCAAATCGACACCCAGCCCTCCCTGTGGGCCACCATTCTGGTGAACTGGGTGCTGCCCATGGTGCCCTTCCTGCTCATCGGCTACTTCATCAACCAGCGGATGAAGAAGGCCATGGGCGGCGGCAACGGCATGATGTTTGGCATGAACGGCGGCTCCGGGGCCAAGGTCTACGTCCCCTCCTCCACCGGCATCCGCTTTTCCGACGTGGCCGGTGAGGAGGAGGCCAAGGACCTGCTCCAGGAGATCGTGGACTACCTCCACGACCCGGACAAGTACCGGGAGATCGGCGCGCGGCTGCCCAAGGGCGCGCTGCTGGTGGGCCCTCCGGGCACCGGCAAGACGCTGCTGGCCAAGGCCGTGGCCGGTGAGGCCAACGTGCCCTTCTTCTCCATCGCCGGGTCGGAGTTTGTGGAGATGTTCGTGGGCCGGGGCGCGGCCAAGGTCCGGGACCTGTTCAAGCAGGCCAACGAGAAGGCCCCCTGCATCGTCTTCATCGACGAGATCGACACCATCGGCAAAAAGCGAGACGGCCAGTTCAGCGGCGGCAACGACGAGCGGGAGCAGACCCTGAACCAGCTGCTCACCGAGATGGACGGCTTCGACGCCGGCAAGGGCGTGGTGGTCCTGGCGGCCACCAACCGCCCCGACTCCCTGGACCCCGCCCTGCTCCGCCCCGGCCGCTTTGACCGGCGCATCCCCGTGGAGCTGCCCGACCTCCAGGGCCGGATCGACATTCTGAAGGTCCACGCCAGGAAGATCCGCCTGGCGGACAACGTGGACTTTGCCCCCATCGCCCGCACCGCCGCCGGGGCCTCCGGCGCGGAGCTGGCCAACATCGTCAACGAGGCCGCCCTCCGTGCCGTCCGGGCGGGCCGGAAATGCGCCACCCAGGAGGATCTGCAGGAGAGCGTGGAGACCGTCATCGCCGGATACCAGAAAAAGAGCCGGGTCCTCTCCGACCAGGAGAAGAAGATCGTGGCCTACCACGAGACGGGCCACGCCCTGGTGGCCGCCCTCCAGACCCACTCCGCCCCGGTGCAGAAGATCACCATCATCCCCCGCACCTCCGGCGCCCTGGGCTACACCCTCCAGGTGGACAACGGGGACCACTTCCTCATGTCCAAGGAGGAGCTGCTGAACAAGATCGCCACCTACACCGGCGGTCAGGCGGCGGAAAAGCTCATCTTCCACTCCATCACCACGGGCGCGTCCAACGACATTGAGCAGGCCACCAAGCTGGCCCGGGCCATGATCTCCCGCTACGGCATGAGCGACGAGTTCGGCTTTGTCGCTCTGGAGACCATGTCCAACCAGTACCTGGGCGGCGACGCCTCCCTGGCCTGTTCCCCAGACACCCAGGCCCGCGTGGACCGGAGGGTCACCCAGGTGGTCACCCAGCAGTATGAAAAGGCCACCCAGCTCCTCAAGGAGCACGAGGACAAGCTCCACGAGCTGGCCGATTACCTCTATCAGCACGAGACCATCACCGGCGAGGAATTTATGGACATTCTGAACCGCACCTGATTTTTCACAAAATTCTCTCAATCCCCTTGACGCGGCCCAATTTCCCGGCTATAATAATAGAGATTTCTGCCCTGGTGCAGGAATCCCTGTTATGCTAGTGTAGCTCAGTTGGTAGAGCAGCTGATTCGTAATCAGCAGGTCGCGTGTTCAAGTCACGTCACTAGCTCCACAAATACGCAGAGGC